>JADGPN010000050.1 GCA_017882465.1 Solirubrobacteraceae bacterium | reverse complement strand
CGATATGCCGACCGCGCTCGAGCTACGGCACACCGCACGAAGGGTTCGGTGTCCTGTCCGAGATCGACGTCCAGGCGACACTCAAGGCCAAGCTCGGCGTCGAGCGCGAGCCATACCTGATCCTCGGCGCCTGCAACCCGACGCTCGCCCACGCGGCGCTCGGGCCGAGCCCGAGCTCGGCGTCCTGCTCCCCTGCAACGTGGTCGTCTACCAGCAGCACGGACAGACGCACATCGCGGCCGTCGACGCGGAACGGATGCTCTCGATCGTCGACAACGATGCGCTCGCCGAGACCGCCAGCACGATCCGGACGCGCCTGGAGGCGGTCGTCGATCGTGCTGGGCGATGACGAGCCAATAGCTGGATCGCCCGACCACGAACCGTCACTAGACCGAGGATCAGCGGTGAAGTTCTTTTCACCGAAACCATCGATCACCCCAGCGGAGGCCGCAGCGGGCCTAGGCGCCCACGAGCTTGTCCTCGTCGATGTCCGACAGCCCGATGAACTGGCGGCCGGTCGCGTGCGCGGCGCCGTCAACATCCCGCTCGGGCAGCTCGGCGCATGACGCTCGGTTTCAGCGAACGATCGGGCCAGCGACCCGGACGCCTGTGCCCGTCCTGGTTACTGTCCGTCCGCCTGGCGTGCGAACATACGTTCGATGCGATGGAAGAACCTGACTGCCGAGGCGGATGAGCGGGCGCGGCTGCCGGGCTACTCGGAGTCGGCTGTGGTGCGGCGCTTCCGGGCGCCGGACGCGGTCGAGACACGGTTCTACGAGATCAAGGCGAAGTCGATCCTCAATCGCGTTCCGGCGGCGTCGGAGATGCCGTTTCGGTGGACGATCAATCCGTATCGGGGCTGCACGCACGCGTGCCAGTACTGCTTCGCGCGTCCCACGCACCGCTACCTGGATTTCGACGCTGGCCGCGATTTCGAGCGCGAGATCGTCGTCAAGGTGAACGCACCGGAGTTGCTGCGGGCTGAGCTTGCTCGGGCCTCGTGGAAGGGCGAGCACGTCGCGCTGGGGACCAACACCGACCCTTATCAGTGGGTCGAGGGGCGGTACAAGCTGATGCCGGGGATCTGGGAGGCGTTTCGCGATGCCGCGAACCCCTGCTCGGTGCTCACCAAGTCGCCGTTGCTGCTGCGCGATCTGCCGCTGATGCGACAGATCGCCGCTCGGACGAGCTTCAGCGCAGCGTTGTCGGTGCCGACGCTCGACGAGCGAGCTTGGCGAGCGACCGAGCCGCATACGCCGAACCCTCGCGCCCGGCTGGAGGCGGTCGCCGAGCTGACCCGCGCGGGGATCGACACCGGGGTGCTGATCGCTCCGCTGATGCCCGGGATCAACGACGCCCCCGAGCAGGTGGAGGCGATTCTGGAGCTGGCCGCCGAGGCCGGCGCGTCCTACGTCACGGGGATCGCGCTGCACCTGCGCGGGGAGGTTCACGATGTCTTCTTCGACTGGTTGCGGGCGCAGCGGCCGGAGCTGCTTCCCCGTTACGAGAAGCTGTACGGGAAGCGCGCCTATGCGCCGCCGGAGGAGCGGCGGCGGCTCGCTCGTCTGGTCAGAGGGCCTGACCTGGCGGCGTCCGAGCGGATGCGGAGCTCGCCACGGGGTCTGCGCTTCGAACGGGGCGTCAGGGAGGAGCCGGCGCCAAGCCTAACCAGAGTCCAACCGCAGGAACGGCTATTTTGAGTAGGTAGTCTGCGGCACCATGCACGGAGCTTGCATATGTGAGCTCACTCACCCGGTTCGTGAAACCAGTGAGCCACGGCGGTGGTAGCTGTTGTTAGCGCCGTGCTTGTTGCGGGAAAAGTCGCACCCATGCCATATCGGCTTGGCTGCGCACGATCAACGACGACCCGGAGCACATGTTCAAACGCCGACAGAGCAGCGAAGAACGCGATCATGCACGCAGGGACCTGCATCTCGAGCGGATGTTCGAGACCCGAAGCCATGCCTGGGAGAAGGTCGGGTTGGCGAAACAGGTGAGCCAGGAGACGGTGCGCCGTGCCCGCACCGAGGCAGTGCTGCTGCTGGCGTTGCTCGCGGGCGTGCTGGTCGCGTACGCGAACCGGAAGCCGCTGTTCGGAGCCAGCCTCAACACACCCGTGCACATCGCGACCGCGCTCGCGCTCGTCGTGCTCGGCTGGGCACTGGCGCGCGACGTCGGCCGGGCCGCGGCTCCGACGTTCTTCCGGCGCATGGATCCCGCGACGGCCGGGACCGTGGGCTTCCTGATCCGGCTGATGACGCTGCTGATCACCGCGCTTGCGGCGCTGCGTATCGTCGGCATCCAGCCACAGACCCTGGCCGTGGGTGGAGCCTTCACCGCCGTCGTCCTCGGTCTCGCCGCGCAGCAGACGCTGGGCAACCTGATCGCGGGGATGGTGCTGCTGAGCGCGCGCCCGTTCCGGGTCGGCGAGCGTGTGCGGCTGCAGGCCGGGCCGCTCGGAGGCACCAGCGAGGGCATCGTCAGCTCGCTTGGCCTGCTCTACACAACGCTCGCCCGTGGGGCCGACCGGATCATGATCCCCAACAGCGTCGTGCTGTCCTCTGCGGTCGTGCCGATCCGCGAGCCCGAGGCGGTCGACGTCAGGGTGCGGCTCGGAGCGGGAATCAGGCCGTCGATGGTTCAGGCGATGCTCGATGACGGCGTCGCCACCCCCACCCGGTCACAGCCGCGCGTGCTGCTGCAGGAGATCGACGGCGACGAGGTCGTCGTTCGCGTCTCGGCGACGCCCGAGAGCGCCGACGACGGCGCTCGGCTCGCGGACGAGATCATCGCGACGATGGCGTCGGTCACCGGGGAGCACTCGGTGGTCCGCAGCTGAGTCGCGCGGGGTCCTCATCGGCCCGGTGTGCCGGGCGCGTCGTGCGCCCTATCCGCACGCCGAGCGCCGTGGTAGGAGCCTCGGCACCGAACCGTCGCTCCATCAAGCCGGATCGACGGTGAGGAACTCGCCCTTGGGGGGCGCGACGTGGTCGACGAACCCCCGTTCTCGAGGTCCATTCGCAGCCGCAGTGGAAGGCGCCGCATGCAGGGCACCCGGAATCCCAAGCCGATCGGTCCGCCGTATCTCCCTGGTCGCGCGGCGGGTTCGTGTGGTCGCTGCCAAGCGGGGCTGAGTCGCTCGATGTCTTCGTCGCCGGGTGCGCTGCCGGTGGTGGCGGTGATGTGGTCGAGGACGCGCCGGGGGTAGATCGTGTTGTAGGGGACGATTGTGTTGACGATCAGGCCGAGCGCGCCGAGTTGTTCTTCTTGGCCTTGGCCTGATCTGGCTTGGTCGTCGGCTGTGGGCGGGCGGCGGCCGAGAAGAACGTCACCTCAGGGCGGGCCATGGCCGCGGGTCATTCTCCATCTCGGGCCGGAAGCGCACGGACTGCTCACCTCCGTGTGCCTTGGCGTGATACATCGCCAGATCGGCGTGACGGATCAGCGAGTCCGGATTGTCGCCGTCGGCTGAGCTCACGGCCAGGCCAACGCTCGCGCTCACGTAGCGCCCAGTTTGATCGGCGAGGGTGTAGGGCTCGGACAGTCTGGCCGCGATGCGCTGGCCGAGCTCTTCGGCGACGTCCGCGCGCGGCCTGGCTACGAGCACTCCGAACTCGTCGCCGCCCAGGCGCGCGACTGTGTCCTCAGCGCGCACGCAATCGCGCAGGCGACGGGCCACTTGCCGCAGCAGCTCGTCTCCGGCGGCATGGCCAAGGGTGTCGTTGACCGACTTGAATCGGTCGAGGTCGATGAGCATCACCGTCGCGAGCTCACCGCCATCCCGATATGCGAGCGCTTGTTCGACGCGATCCGCGAACAGCGGACGGTTTGCGAGACCCGTCAGCGGGTCGTGCAGCGCCTGGTGCCGGTACTGCTCGCGGCTGCGCTCCAACGCCTCTGTGGCCTGGATCTGGTCGGTGATGTCACTCGCGAGTCCGGCCATCCGATGCAGCTCGCCGCTCGCGTCGCGGATCGCGAAGCCGCGGTCGTGCACCCAGCGAACCGTTCCGTCGGGGCGCAGCACCCTGAACGTCTCGTCCAGGAGACCCGATCCCAGGGCCTTGTGCACGCGGTCGCGATCGTCTGGATGGAGAGTCTCCATGAACAGGTATGGATGCTCGCGGAGCTCCTCGACCGCCCGCCCCCAAATCTCCTCGCAGGCGGGGTTGGTGTAAAGCACGCGCTTGGCATCCGGCGTCGTCACCCACACCCCCTCATCGAGCCGATCCGCGACCTCGTGAAAGCGCAACTCGCTCTGCTCTTGCTCGAGCCGTGCCTGCCTGAGCTCGGTGACGTCCTGTCCGACCCCAACCAACCGGACGGCTGTCCCGTCACCGTCGCGCACGACCCATGCTCGCCCCCGCACCCAGCGTGTCTGGCCGTCGGGGCGCACCACCCGCCACGACTCGGAAAAGCCGCCCGGATGGGCCACGGTGGCTAACCTCGCCACCACGCGGCCGCGATCCTCGGGATGGATCCCCTGCAGCCAGCTAGCGGGGTCGGCTTGCAGCTGGGAAGAGGGCCTGCCCCAGATGCGCTCGTAGCCCAGGCTGACATACAGCAGCCGCCCGGTGTTGACGCTCGTGACCCAGAACGCGTCCTCGACCGTCTCGGTCACCGTGCGCAGCGTCGCCTCGGATGATCGAAGTCGGTCATCCACACGGTCCAACGCGCCGGCGAGCCCCCAACAGGCAGCCAGGAGGACCGCGGACATGACGTCGACGCCGATCACATTGGCGGCTCCCTCTGAAACGACACCTCCCTGATTGAGCAGGCGTGTCACTACGGAGATGCTCAGCGACCCGATCAGTATCAATGGGAACCCGTTTCGCAGCAGCCGCCCGCCCGGGCCCACGTCCTGAAGCCGCCCGGCCAACAGCCCTTCACCGTCGACCAGGACGATCGCCAGCCCGATCGCCACGCACGCGATGCTCGACGGCAAGCTGAGCTTCGAGCCCAGACCGAGCTCGTGGAAAATCCACCCGTGGAATATCTGCTCCGTAATGCCGAGCAGCCCGATCCAGAACACCAACCCCGCGGACACGTCACGGGCGCGGCTAGGACCGTCGCGCACCGCGAGCAGGAACAGGGCGACCCCACTGAGCACGAGCGCCACTGCACCGAGAAATGACGGTGCCGCCGACCCACGTGGGCCCCACGCGAGGATCTCTCGCAGCACAGCGCCCCCACCGACAACATCGTGCACCAACGCCGCGAGCCCCAACGCCAGAACCGCGAGAGCCGCGAACGCAACCAGCGCCCCTGCGGCTTGACCACGTCGATGCCACACGCGCCATGCCAGCAGTCCGCCGCCAGCCAGCACAAACCCGACGCCGGCCGCGGGAGACATGGCTGCGTCGTGAGCAGAGAGCCAAGCGATCCAGTGCGGTCCTCCCACACCCTCCATCACCGCCAACAGGCCGATGCCCAAGGCCACGCCGGCGCCGCCCCACGCGAGGACCTCAGCGACCCGACGCTGCCGCACGGCTGGTTCGACGCCCGGCTCAAGGGCGCCGCCGTCAATCCGAGAGTCGATCATTGGGTGTGCTCATTAGCTCCGCCGCAAGGTGCCCTATCCGGACCTATCGCCACCGCGCCCGCACACTCCGACCGTAACCCCCCGCGTCGTTGCTGCGGAACTACCGCATGTGGGCGTTACGTCCGGCGAGTGTTCCGAACGCGATGAGGAAATGGACCGGTCTTCCGTACGAAACTTCTCGCTACCCCGGCCGAGCGGTCTGTGCGCGACCCATCCCACGCCGCCGCACCCCAAGCCGCCCCCGATAGGGCTCGGCTGACGCGGAACTCGTTACGCCGGAGCGAGGGGATCAGAGGATGTTCCTGGCACGTTGGTGCAGCGATCGGATCGACGATTCGACCAGGGCGTCAGCCGTGCTGGTCAGGGGACCCAGCGCTCGCCGGCGGGTGTGACGACGAGCTCGTGGGTCAGCGCCCGGCTGCCCTGCCCGACGAGGAAACCGACGGCCTGTGCGATCTCAGCCATATCCGCAAGCGCCTCTCGGGGCTGCTGGCGCGTGTAGGCAGCGGTCTTCGGGGACTCGATCGTTGCGTCAACCGCCAGCAACGCGGCGTGGATCCCCTCTCCTCGCAACTCCTGCGCGGCGGCTTGCACAAGCGCCCGGGTCGCGAACGCCCCCGCCGCCCACAGCCCCCTGCCGGGCATGGCCCGCCGCGACGAGCCGCCGGTGATCTGCACCAGGGCGCCGCCGCCGCCCTGTCGTAGCGCTGCCGACCCAATCGATAGGAAGACGAAAGCCTGTTGGGCGACTGCCACCGTCCAGCCGTGAAACGCCTCGAGGTCGGCGTCCGCCAGCTCACCACCGCCGAACGGTCCGCCCGACGGCGCGCGGCTCGCGGTCACCGCGTTGATAACCGCATCAACGGAACCGAGCTGCTCACGCGCTGAGATCAGCGCATCGCTCAGCGATTCCGGGTCCGATGCGTCCGCCGAAAGAGGTAGCGCGCCACGATCACGCACGCGCTCGAGCGTGTCATGGCTGCGCGCGACTCCCGCAGCGCGCCAGCCCTGCGAGACGAAGTGATCGATGATCGCTCCGCCCAGGTTCCGCGCGCCCAGCACCACCACCGCCTTGCCCATCGATCGCTCCTCTCGCGTTCACCAGCAGCGTGCAGCGACACCCTGTGGATAGCTTCTCAGACCTCCCGCGGGCCTCCTAGACTCCGCGCCATGGAATTCGGAATCGTATACTTCCCCACCCACGACGCGGTCGGCCTCGGCGCGTTCGCGCGTCTGGTCGAGGAGCGCGGTCACGAGTCGCTGTTCTTCGCCGAACACACGCACATCCCGGGCAGCCCGAGAGTCCATACCCCGGTGGCGGCGAGCTACCCAGCCGGCGCTTCCTCTGTCGCGGCAGCATCTTTCAGCGCCTAACGCTGCATGCCCAACCGGGCCACGATCACTCAGCGTTTTTCGCGCTGACCCCGGCTGATCGTGGCCGAGATGCTGTCGCTGCCGATCAGGCGGCTGACCGACGCTGAGGTCTGCGGCGCCAGACCGGCCAATGCGGTCCCGACTCGCAGGCCCACGGGAGCCACATCGATCTCCGCGCGGTTGCGCTCGATCGCCCGGATCACGGCCGACGCGACCTGTTGGGGGCTGCGCGTGCCGATCCCGCGCGGAAGCTCGGCGCCGCTGTCGGCAAACATGCCCGCGTTGCGAATGAAGCCGGGGAACACGATCGAGACTCCGACGCCGGTGGATCTCAGATCCTCGCGCAGGCACAGGGCGAAGCCGCGGATGCCGAACTTGGTCGCCGAGTAAAGCGACGATCCGGGTGCCGCCGCCTTGCCGGCGAGGGAGGAGATGAAGACCAGATGCCCTCGGCCGCGTTCCACCATCCCCGGGGCCAGTGCCCGGGCGAGCGTGATCGGGGCGCGCAGGTTGACCTCGAGCGCCCGATCGATCTGCTCCTGCGTGTACTCCAGCAGCGGCCCGCTGGCCGGCAGCGCGGCATTGGCCACCAGCACGTCCACGGCGCCCGCCGCCGCGACCAGCCGGTCGACATCGGCGCCGTCGCCGAGGTCGCAGGCCAGCGCGCGGCCTCCCACCTCGGCAGCGAGCGGCTCGAGCACGTCGGCTCGGCGGCCGGTCAGGACCAGATCGGCGCCCTGCGCCGCGAATGCCCGCGCGATCGAATGGCCGATTCCGCCGGTTGCGCCGGTCAGGAGCACGTTCCCGCTGACGACGCTCACGGCGGGTCAGTCTAGACGGACCGCCGCCCCGTGTCGGGAGTTGGACATCCGTCGGGATTCGAGCGGCCCGCGAACGGACCTCCAACTCACGAGACTAGTCCGGGAACACCGCCACGGTCGCGGTGAAGCTGTGCAGGAAGCTCCGGACTCCGACCGGGCCGATCTCCCCGCCGGCGAAGAAGCCCGCGGTCGGAGCGCCTCGGAGCTGGCCGTGGACGAGCTCGGCGTCGTGATCGGCGACGCCGAACATCCCGCGGCCCCGCCCGTTGCAGGAGAAGACCAGCGCCCCGGCGGGAGGCCTCCCGGCCAGCGCCGCGACGCGAACTCCGAGCTCGCGGCGCAGATCCTCGTCGGCCGAGCGCGCGTCGCGCGCGTGGAGCCGGAGGACCTGGCCGGCCCGTACCTCGACGCCGACGGCCACCCGCCCTGACTCGGGCTCGGCGCCGAGCAGGCCGCGGACCAGGAAGTCGCCCTGCTGGTACTCGGGCTTCCCGCCGTCGATCACGATCCCCACCAGCAGGCCGCCGGCGACCAGCGTGCGCTCCCGCGGCGTCAGCTCGCTGATGACACTCTCGATCGTCTCCAGCGCCGGGCGTCCGGCGAGCTCGTGGATCACGTTCCCCTCAGCCTCGGTGATCGTCACCTCGCGCCCCACGGGCGCTGCCCCCTGCGAGACGCAGGGAAGCATCTCGATCCCGTCGAGGCGAACGCCCACGGCTCCCTCGGCACGGACCTCGTCGGCGAAGAACAGGACAGCCTCTCCGTCGGAGTCGCGGGCGCTGGAGACTCCGCCCAGAACCGGCACCGCCGGCGCGGCCTCGGCCAGACCGCCGAGGACCGCGTCGGTGGGGAAGGAGACGGGATCGGGAAGCAGGATCGCCCCGCGTGCCGCCTCCAGCGGCGGCAGACCGTGAAGTTCGATCTCGGAGCCGTCATCGTGGATCGTGGCATGGAACGGCGTCACCTCCCCGGCGCCGTCGAAGCTCGCGGCCCAGACCGCGACCGCAGCGCCGCTCTCGAGCTCGCGGCCCCCGCCGAGCACACCGCCGGCACCACATCCGACCAGGGCGCCGGGAGCGAGAGCGCCGTGCACGGCGTCGAGTACCGCTTCGGGATCCGACAGATGGCTGCCGCTCACGAACAACAGGGCGAGATCGGCCGGTTGGCCGGCCAGCCTGATCGCGGCCAGCGCGGCGGCCTCGGTCGCGGCGACGCGGGGATCGACGTGGGCGCAGAGGCCGGCTCCGGCGATCACGCTCATCCGCGAGGCCTCACTGCCGGGCCGCCGTCTGTGCTCCAGGGGGCCGCCGAGTCCGCTGGCCTTGCCATCGCTCCACGATACTCCGCCCGATGCCACCACCCGATGTGATCGCACTGTTCGGTCCGACCGGAGTCGGCAAGACGGAGATCGCGATCGCCCTGGCCGGGCTGCTCCGGGAGCGCGGCGAGCGACCGGTCGCGGTGTCGGCGGATGCGCTTCAGGTCTACACGACGATCGAGGTGCTGACCGGGGCCGCCGATGCCGGCGAGCGGGCCGCCCTCGAGCACCGCCTGATCTCGTTCCTGCCCGTCGACGCAACCTTCAGCGTCGGGCAGTACGCCGAGCTCGCCCATTCGGAGATCGACGGGTTGCTCGAGGCCGGAAACCGCCCCATCGTCGTCGGCGGCACGGGCCTCTACCTGCGGGCGGCGATCAGTGAGCT
The DNA here is from genome assembly GCA_017882465.1 of Solirubrobacteraceae bacterium. GTDB lineage: Bacteria > Actinomycetota > Thermoleophilia > Solirubrobacterales > Solirubrobacteraceae > Palsa-465. The sequence continues at coordinate 11,023 of JADGPN010000050.1, read as the reverse complement.
CAACCTGCGCCCGCCGCCCCTCGAGGGGATCCGCGAGCATTGGGAGGAGGAGCTCAGCCGCCGGGGGGCGCCGGCGCTGCACGCGCTGCTGGCCGAGCGCGCGCCGTGGGCGGCGGCCAAGATCGAGCCCGGCGACCGCCAGCGCATCGTGCGCTCACTGGAGCTGCTCGACTCGGGAGAGCTCGAACGGCCGGATGGCGACTCGGAGCTGTGGTCCGATGCGGTTCGGCACCCGACGCTGCTGATCGGGCTGATGATCGAGCGAGAGCAGCTGCATGCTCGCATCGACGCTCGCGTCGATGCGATGGTCACCGCCGGCGCGGAGGGCGAGGTCCGTCGCGCCAACGCCGCCGGAGCGTCGGTGACCGCCCGCAAGGCGCTGGGCTTCGAGGAGCTCCTGGCCGGTGATGTCGAGGCGATGAAGCGGCGCACGCGCAACTACGCGCGCCGCCAGCTGACCTGGATGCGCAAGCTCGCGGGGACTCACCTGATCGACGTCACCGAGCGATCCGCGAACGAGGTGGCCGCGGAGGCGCTGGCGCTGTGGCTCCGGGGGGCCGCCGTCACCGGCCGCGGCGCCTGAGCCGGGGACGCCTCATACACTCCCGCCGCGTGGAGTTCGAGAAATGGCACGCGCTCGGCAACGACTACGTCATCGTCGAGGAGCCGGCGCTCCCGTTCGAGCTGACCCCGGCCCGGATCCGCGCCATCTGCGCGGGACATACCGGCGTGTTCGCCGACGGGATCCTGGTACTCAGCGAAGCGGGCGAGCCGGGCTATGTCGCGCGCCTGAGGATCTTCAACCCCGACGGCTCGGAGGCTGAGCTCTCCGGCAACGGGGCACGGGAGGCGATCCTGTACCTGCGCCGGAATCGGTGGACCGACTCGGACACGTTCTCGATCATCACCGCCGCCGGCGAGATCCGGCCCACCATCACCTCGCCGAGCAGCGTAGCCGTCGGCATGGGCCGTGCCCGGCTCAGCTCCGCCGACTACCCGAGCGGAGCCGCGGATGGAGCCGGCGAGCTCGTGGCCGCGGGCCGCAGCTGGCGCTTCCAGCACGTGCAGGTGGGCAATCCGCAGTGCGCGGTCGCGGTCTCCGACGAGGCCGAGCTGGCGGGCCTCGAGCTCCCGGCGATCGGCCCGCAGTTCGAGCGCAATGAGCTGTTCCCCAATCGCACCAATGTGTCCTGGTTCGCGGTCCTCGGGCCGGGCCGGATCCGCGCCCGGATCTTCGAGCGCGGCGCCGGTGAGACGATGTCCAGCGGGACCGGAGCGACCGGCGCCGCCGTGGCCTATGTGCTTCAAGGCGGAGACTCGCCGGTCACCGTCGAGCTCGACGGCGGAGAGCTCATGGTCGAGGTGGGGGAGGATCTGCACGTCAACCTGAGCGGCTGGGCGGTTCCGGTGTTCCGGGGCACGCTGGCCGAGGAGTTCGTCAAGGAGTTGCATGAAACCCAGTAGCCGTCTCGAGCAGATCCCTCCGTACCTGTTCGCCGAACTCGAGCGCAAGATCGCTGCCAAGCGGGCCGCCGGCGTCGACGTGATCAGCCTCGGGATCGGCGACCCGGACACGCCGACCTACGCCCCGATCGTGGCGGCTGCCCAGCGCGCGGTCGCTGACCCGAGGACGCACAGGTATCCCTCCAACCGTGGCCGGCCGGAGTTCCGCGAGGCGGTGGCGGCGTTCTACCAGCGCCGGTTCGGAGTCACGCTCAATCCCGAGACCGAGGTCATGCCGGCGATCGGGGCCAAGGAGTGCATCTTCAACCTCAACCTCGCCTTCCTCGACCCCGGGGACGTGGCGCTCGCGGCCGACCCGGGCTACCCCGTGTACACCGGCGGTCCGCTGCTCGCCGGAGCCGAGGCGGTGCTGATGGGACTGGTGCCCGAGCTCGGCTTCGCGCCGGATCTGGCCGCGATCCCGCAGTCGGCGCTCGAGCGGGCGCGGCTGATGTTCCTCAACTACCCCAACAACCCGACCGGCGCGATCGTGCCCGACGGGCTGTTCGCGGACGTTGTCGAGCTCGCCAGCCGCCACGACTTCCTGGCCGTCCACGACAACGCCTACAGCGAGACCACCTACGACGGCTACGTGGCGCCCTCGTTCCTGGCCACCCCGGGAGCCAAGGACGTGGGGGTTGAGGTGTTCTCGCTCTCCAAGGGCTACAACATGACCGGCTGGCGCTGCGCGGCGATCGTCGGCAATGCGGAGGCGATCGCGCAGTACTGGCGGCTGAAGTCGAACATCGACTCGGGCCTGTTCGACGCGGTCCAGCTCGCGGGTGCGGCCGCCCTGGCGCCCGAGGTGGACGACGACGTCCGGGCCATGAACGCGGTCTACCAGCGCCGCCGCGATCTGGTCTGCGACGCCCTGGCCGAGGCCGGCGTCCACGTCGAGAAGCCCCAGGGGACGATCTACATCTGGGCGCCGGTGCCGCCCGGGTTCGCCACCGCGGCCGAGTACTGCGAGCACGTGCTTGAGCAGGCGGCCGTGGTGATCTCGCCGGGAGGCGCGTACGGGCCGCACGGCGAGGGCTTCTTCCGGATCTCGCTGACCACTCCGGACGATCGGCTGCTCGAGGCGGTCGAGCGCCTGCGGCGCCTATAGCGACGCCGATGTCAGCGCCAGCGGTTAGGGTCACCGGTGGCGCACATCGATACGAGACGTGAGGAGATGCTCGTCGTGACAACCAGACCGCGCCGGCGTAAGCCGGCGCTACTCAGTGTTCCCGTGCTGTTCGCGGGCGTGGCCCTGTCGGCCTGTGGCACGACCACGATCGATCCCAAGTCAGGCGAGGACCTGATCCGCAACGACGTGAACCGGATCGGCGCCGCGACGGTCAAGTCGGTCAGCTGTCCGTCGGGTCAGAAGCCCAATGACGGCGCGACGTTCAACTGCAAGGTGACGCTGGTCGACAAGGCCACCGGAACGACCCATTCCGGCACGATCACGGTGCATGTCACCGGCGGCGGCAAGAAGGTCGAGTTCGGCACCGCAGACGTCCACATCCAGTGAGACACGGACGTTCGTGGCCGGCCGGCGGGGTGAACGGCCGGAACCTGGCTGAGCCGCGGCTACCATGATCTGAGTGCAGCGAACGCGTCACGGACGTACACACCGGTCCGCAAACGGCGGCCAGCCCGAGCCGGCCGCCGGTCGCGCGCGCCAGCGAGCCTATCTCGTGGCGGCGCTTCCCGACGGCGGCACCGAGCAGCTCGCCGAGCTGAGAGAGCTGCTGCGCACCGCCGGCGTGGCCGGTGTGGGGGAGATGATTCAGCGCCGCGCGCATCCGCATCCGAACACGTACCTGGGTCCCGGCAAGCTCGAGGAGCTGAAGGCCGATCTGGCGCGGGCGGACGCGAACCTGGTGGCCTGTGACGATGAGCTCTCCCCGCGGCAGGAGCGCAACCTCGAGGCGGCGCTGGGGGTCCCGGTCATCGATCGCACGGCGATCATCCTCGACATCTTCGCCTCGCACGCACACAGCGCCGACGGCAAGCTCCAGGTCGAGCTGGCCCAGCTCGAGTACAACCTCGCGCGCATGCGGGGGCTGTGGTCCCACCTCGAGCGGCTCGGAGGCGGCATCGGAACGCGAGGCCCAGGTGAGACGCAGATCGAGACCGACCGGCGGCTGGCCCGCGACCGGATCGCCGCCCTGAAGCGCAAGCTCGCCCACCTGCGCTCCAGCCGCTCGGTGATGCGGGCCGAGCGCGAGCGCGCGCACCTGCCCGCGGTGGCCCTGGCCGGCTATACCAATGCCGGCAAGTCGACGTTGCTGGGCGCTCTCACCGGCACCGACGCCGGCGTTCGCGACCGGCTGTTCCACACCCTGGACCCCACCACCCGGGTCCTCCGTGCCGGCGGCCGCGATTACCTGATGACCGACACCGTCGGGTTCATCCGCAAGCTCCCGCACCAGCTCGTCGACGCCTTCGGCGCGACACTCGAGGAGACCCGGCGCGCGGATCTGATCCTGCACGTGGCCGACGCCTCGGCGCCCGAGGAGGAGCTCCTGGCCATGACCGCCGCGGTGGAGGACGTACTGAGCGAGATCGGCGTCGAGGAGCAGCCTCGCGTGCTGGTCCTGGGCAAGGCTGACCTGATCGACGAGGAGCGCCGGCGTGAGCTCGCCCGGAGGCATCCCGACGCGCTGCTCGTCTCGGCCGTGACCGGCGAGGGCCTCGATGGGCTGCGGGAGCGGATCGAGGAGGAGTTCGCGCGGACGCTCCAGGACATCGAGCTGCTGCTGCCCTATGAGGAGGGCGGCAGGCTGGCGGAGCTGCACGGCCTGGCCGGCGACCTCGTGCGCGAGGACACCGCCGCGGGCGTGCGCGTCGTGGCCCGGGTACCGCCGAGTGTGGCGGCGCGGTTCGCGCGGTTCGCGCTCACCGCCCGCTCGGCATGAGCTTGCGGGTCCGCCGGCTCGACGATCGCGCGCTGCTGCCGACGCGGGCTCATGCCGGCGACGCGGGGTTGGATCTGTACGCGCTCGAGGAGGTCGTGCTCGCGCCCGGCGAGCGTGCTGCGGTGGGGACCGGCATCGCGGTGGAGATACCGGATCGTCAGGCCGGCCTCGTGCTGCCGCGATCGGGCCTGGCGGCCCGCCACGGCGTCGCTCTGGTCAACGCCCCCGGGCTGATCGATGCGGGCTACCGGGGCGAGATCCGGGTGCTGCTGCTGAACACCGATCGCCACACCGGGTTCCGGCTCGAGGCCGGCGACCGGATCGCGCAGCTCGTGCTGGTGCGCGTGGAAACGCCCGTGGTGTTCGAGGTCGACGCGCTCACGTCCTCGGAGCGCGGTCCCGGTGGGTTCGGCTCCAGCGGCGACTAGCTCGTCGGCGCGGGCGTCGGGATCAGCCCGTTGTCCTCCAGGAACCGCTTGGCCACGTCGGCCGGATCCTGGTGGGCGAGGTCGACGTCGTAGTTCAGCTTGCGGATCACCTCGGTGCTGAGCAGCGCGCTGACGGCGTTGAGCGTGCGCCCGAACACCGGGCCCTCCGCCGCCAGCACCTTGAGCGGCACGACCGGGACGACGTTTCCCCATCCGAACGCGTGCTCGGGATCGCTGAGCAGCCGGTATCCGCCGTCCTGGAGCTGACCGTCGGTGCTGTTCACCTGCGCGGCCTGCACGGTCCCGTTGTCGAGCGCCCCGTACTGCGAGCCGACGTCCACCGGGGTGTACCGCGTGGGGGTGACCCCGTAGGCCTGCCGAACCGCGGGGAGGCCCTCGGGAATCTGCTGGAACTGCGGCGGCCCGCCGAGCGTGAGCGTTCCCTGCACGTTGGCCAGATCACCGATCGTGGCCAGGCGGTTCTTGTTCGCGTAGGCCACCGTCACGGCGATCCCGTCGACGTCGGAGAAGGGGGTGGGCTTCATCAGCCGCAACTGGTGAGCGAGCGCGAAGCGCTGGCCCGCGGCATAGGCGGACTGCGCGGTCCCGTACTGGCGCTGATCGCTCGCGACGGCCGTGTTCCAGGTTCCCAGGTACTCGGGATACATGGACAGCCGCCCGCTCTGGAGCGCCTGGAAGGTGACAGCGGTGGGTCCGATGTTCTGATTCAGGACCACATCGAAGCCCTGCGCCTGGAGCGCCTGCTGGTACAGCTGTCCGAGCACGAACTGCTCGGTGAAGTTCTTGTCCCCGATCGTGACCGGTGGCTTGCCTGATCCCGGCAGCGTGGCCGTGGCGACCGCCGCGGTCGTGGTCGTCGTCGCCAGAGCGGTGGAATGGGATGCCGAACCGGACCCGCAGCCCGCCGGAACGGCGATCGAGACGGTGGCTGCGACGAGCGCGAGCAGGCGTACACGCAGAGGACGGTTCACAGCGAGGAGCTCCAGCGGGTCGGCAGGCCATAGAGGGTACCCCGAGCCCGGCCGCGCCCGAGCGGTCGCCGCCTCGGTGGAGTCAGCCGGCCGCGAGGCGCCAGTCCGGCGACTCGGTGAGACCCCCACGAGGCGCCAGCCCGGCGGCTCGCTGAGGCCCCGCGACGCCGGCCCGGCGACTGGCCTACGAGACCCCTGCGGCCCGCCGCGCTTCCCGGTGTGCGGCGTCCTCGAGCTCATCGTCGAGCGGATCAAGCGGACCCGTCAGCCCAAGCGCGGCGGCCATCAGCCAGTCGGCGAACCAGGCGTTCTTGGGCAGCAACGGGCCGTGGAGGTAGGTGCCGATCACCGTTCCGCGTCTGACCCCCTCGAGCCCGTCCTCGCCGTTGTTGCCGTGCCCGCGCAGCACGCGACCCAGCGGCGTGGCGGATGACGCGAGATGCGTGCGGCCGCCATGGTTCTCGAACCCGGCCAGAACCCGGGGACGACCCGGCTCGAGCTCCACCTCGATCGCGACGTTGCCGATCAGCCGCGGACCGTCCGAGCGCACGGTGTGCAGGTCGACGAGACCGACCCCGGGCAGCTGCTCGTCGCCGAGCTGGTAGGAGTGCCCCAGCAGCTGGTAGCCGCCGCACACCGCCAGCACGACGGCGCCGCGGTCGGCGGCGGCATGCAGCGCGTCGCGCTTGACCTCGGCCAGATCGAGCGCGCACAGACGCTGGTCGCGGTCCTGGCCGCCGCCGATGTAGAACAGGTCGGCGGCCTCGGGATCGAGCTCGTCGCCGAGGTCGCTGCGCAGCAGCGTGAACGAGATCCCCCGCCACTCGCAGCGGCGCTGGAGCAGCAGCAGGTTGCCGCGATCGGCGTAGATGTTCATCAGCTCGGGGTACAGCGCGCAGACGCGGAGCTCAGGCACGGAGGATCACCACCGCGCTGCCCACATATTCGGCGGTGGCCGGGACCAGCTCTCGCCTGAGCAGCGTCAGCCCGGCCTCCCGCGCCTCGGCCTCGAGGTGCTCCGGGTCGAGGCGGTCGAGCCTGATCCGGTTCTCCTCGACGGAGCACGTCCCATCGAGGGTGACGACCTCGCGCCGGCGCTGGAGCACAAAGCCGTCCTCCTCCTCGATCACCGCGATCGGCCGGCTGGCGTAGACGACCCCGTCGACCTCACGAACGTCCGGCAGCGGCGCGGGTCCGCCCGGCATCACCTCGTAGGGCTCCATCTCGTCGGCCAGCGCGATCGCCAGCGCGCCGCCGGGCACGAGGTGACGGCGCGCGCGCTCCAGGAACGCCTTGCGCCCGGAGGGTCCCGCGAGCAGCTGGATCGTCTGCATCGGGACGATGCAGAGCGCGAAGCGGTGCCCGAGGTCGAACTCGCGCGCGTCGGCGGCGAACGTGTCAAGCGGCAGGCCATCGCCCCGGCGCGCCAGCTCGACGAGCAGCACCGGGTCGCGGTCGAGCGCGGTGACGCTGAGGCCGCGCCGCGCAAGATCGAGGGAGACACGGCCGGTTCCGGCCCCGACGTCGAGCACGGGATCGCCGAACTCGGCCGCGAGCGCGCGCCACAGCGCCACGTCCTCGGTATAGGCGCCGCACTCGAGGTCGTGCCAGATCACGCTCATCGATCCGCTCCTCTGCGCTCCCAGAAGCGGGTGACGTGGCCACGCCGGGCCAACTCCTCGCGTAGTTCGAGCAACGCGGTGTAGGTGGGCAGCGCGAACAGGCGCCCGTCGGGAGCCGCGCTCAGCGCCGCGTCGAGCGCCTGCTCGAGGGTCCCGATCACGACCAGCCTGTCGGCCGGCACGCCGGCGTACTTCATCCGCAGGGCCAGCTCGGCGGCCCGCGTGCCCGAGCAGGTGAGCCGGCGCACGCGCGGCGCCAGCAGCTCGAAATCCGCGTCCCAGACCCAGGAGATGTCCTTGCCGTCGGCGGTCCGGTCGTTGAGCACCCCGAGTAGATCGAGCTCCGCCTGCTCCAGCACCAGCGTGCGCAGGATCTCGTTTGCCCCGGCGGGGTTCTTGACCAGCAGGATCGACAGCTCGATGTCGCCGATCTGGATCCGCTCCGCGCGCCCGAAGGCCGCCGTGACGGCCTCGAGGCCGGCGACGACGAGCTCGGGCGAAACGCCGAGATCGAGGCACAGGGCCGCGGCCCCGAGCGCGTTGTAGACGTTGTAGAGCCCGGGGAGCGGGAGCTTCACCGTGGCCGTGCCGGCCGCGGTCCGCAGGCTGAACGTGGATGACGTGGTGCCGTGCAGCTGGATCGCGTCCGCGGCCACCGTCGGCGCGGGGCGCTCCCGGCCGCAGCTCGGGCACCGGTAGCTGCCGAGATGGCCGAGGTAGATGGCGTCGTACACATAGGCGTGCCCGCATCGGCGGCAGTGCTTGGAATCCGAGGCGTGCTGCATCTCGGGCATCGCGATCGACCGGTCCTCGACCCCGAAGTACGTCACCGAGTCGGCCTCGCGGCCCAGATCGGCGATCAGCGGGTCGTCGGCGTTGAGGACCAGCCGTGTCCCCGCGGGCAGCGACGTGGCGACCGCCGCCCAGCGGTCGGCGATCGTCTCGAGCTCGCCGTAGCGGTCGAGCTGGTCGCGGAACAGGTTCGAGAGCAGCAGCGCCCGCGGCTGGAGCTCCGCGGTCAGCCGGTCGAGCCAGAACTCGTCCACCTCGAACAGCCCGAGCTCGCCGTCGATCCGCCCTCCGGGGCGGGCGGCCGAGAGCAGCGTCGACGCGATGCCGCCGGCCATGTTCGCGCCGGCGCGGTTGTGCACGAGCGAGATCCCAGCCAGGTCCAGCACGGAAGCGGTCATCGCCGCCGTCGTCGTCTTGCCGTTGGTCGCCGAGATCACCACCGAGCCCCGCACCAGGCGCTGCGCGAGCGCCGAGATCGCGTGCGGATCGAGGCGCATCAGCACCTTGCCGGGCAGGCTCGTTCCGCCCCCCCGGCCGGCCCGCCGGGCCAGCGATCCGACCGCGCGGGCGGCGGCCAGCTTGGGAGCGAGCATGGTCATGCGGGCACCATCACGCGCACCGCTCGCGGCAGCGCGCGCACGGTGACCGGGAGCGTGGCGACGGGGTCGCCGTCGGCGTACATCGTGAACGGGCGATCGGCGCTGATCCTGACCGAGCTCGCGCGGCGGACCAGCACGCTCGGCTGCTGGACGTGCTCGCCCTTGAACACCGTCGGCAGCAGGCGCAGGAAGCGGAGCTTCGGAACCTGGGCGGTCATCACCACGTCGAGCTGCCCGTCCTCCAGCGAGGCGTCGGGAGCCAGGTACATGCCCCCGCCATAGGCCTTCGAGTTGGCCGCCGCCACGGTGTAGCCGGTGACCGTGAGCGGATCGCCGGCATCGAGCGTGACGGTGAAGGTGGCCGGCCTCCAGGTCAGCAGCGCGCGCAGGGCCCCGTAGGTGTAGACGAGGTTCCCCCGCACGATCCGGGTCTCATTGGCGATCCGGTTCGCGTCGGAGTCGAACCCGCAGCTGGCGATGCCGATGAAGATGTGGCCATCGGCCTGGCCCAGATCGAGCTCCCGGACCAGACCCTCGGACAGGACGCGGCAGGCCGGCTGGGGCTCGAGCGGGATTCCGAGCACGCGGGCGAAATCGTTGCCGCGGCCGCCGGGCAGAACGCCGAGCACGCCGTCGGTGCCGTGCAGGGCGCCGGCCACCGCGCCGACCAGGCCGTCGCCGCCGAAGGCCACCGCGAGCTCTCCCGCGTCCGCGGCCACCCGGGCCAGCTCGCGAGCGTGCTCGAGACTCCAGGTCCGCTCGGTGTGGTGCCGGAGCCCTGCGCGGCGGAGCTCAGACTCGACGCCCGGCAGCTCTCGGGCCGCGCGCCCACCGCCCGCGGCGGGGTTGACGATCAGCGAGACATTCATCGGACGATCAGCGAGTGGAGGTTCTCGGCGATCGCCACGGGCGCGGGCTCGATCGCCGCCTCGGCCTGGTACCGGTCGGTCACGCCGGTGAGCACGATCGCGCCGTCGAGGCCCGCGGCGGCAGCCCCGGCCAGGTCGGAGTCGAGCCGGTCGCCGACCACGAGCGTGCTGCCGGGACCGAGCCGGTCCAGCGCGGTGAGGAAGATCTGCGCGTCGGGCTTGCCGACGATCCGCGCGGCGCTGCCGGTCGCGTACTCGAGGGCGGCGATGATGGCGCCGGTCCCCGGCCACAGGCCGTCCTGCATCGGAAACGTGCGGTCACGTCCGGCCCCGATCAGCTCGGCGCCCGAGAGCACCGCCTGGGTGGCCGCCCGGAGCTCCGAGAAGTGCAGGTCGTCGTGCCCCGCGACCACCACCACGTCGGCCTCCGTCTCCAGAGCGGTCGCGTTGACGATCCGCGCGCCCGAGTCGGTGACGTGACGGAAGATCGCCGGAGACCCGATCACGTACACGCGCGGCGGCTTGTCGCGGACCGCGAGCACGTGCTGGATCGCGCCGCCCACCGTGACCACCTCCTCGAGCGAGGCGCGGAGACCGAGCGCCCACAGCTGGCGCACGAACTCCTCGGGCGAGCGCCGGGCGTTGTTGGTCAGGAACGCGATCGTCTTGCCAGAGCGGCGCAGCTCGGCGATCGCCTCGGGCGCCCCGGGCGTGCAGACGCCGCCGACCCAGACGCAGCCGTCGAGGTCGAGAAGCACGTGGTCATATCGGCTGAGCAGGGGAGAGAGCGCCACTTCGCAGTCGGATTATCGCGGCGCGGTGTGCCATCCTTTCGCGCGGTGCGCCGCGGCCGTGGTCATGTCCAAGGTGACCGTCGCCGCGAGCTGAGGGCCGCCGGCCGGCTCCACGCCGGTTGAGGTCCTGACCTGCATCTGATATATCACGGCCAATGGCCGTGCCGGCAGAGTCTTCGAAACAGCTGCCGGCGGCGCAGAGCGTGGTCATCATCGGCGCCGGGATCGTCGGCAACAGCGTCGCCTACCACCTGGCGAGGCTCGGCCGGCGCGAGATGACGCTGCTGGACAAGGGGCCGCTGCCCAACCCGGGCGGCTCCACCGGACACGCGTCCAACTTCATCTTCCCCGTCGATCACTCCCAGGAGATGACGGCGCTGACCCTCGACAGCGTCGCCCAGTACGCCGAGCTCGGGGTGCTCACGACGAGCGGCGGGATCGAGATCGCCCGCAGCCAGGAGCGCCTGCAGGAGCTGACGCGACGGGTCGCCTCGGCCCGGTCCTGGGGCATCGAGCCG
>JADGPN010000238.1 GCA_017882465.1 Solirubrobacteraceae bacterium | reverse complement strand
GCCCGCACTCCCAGCAGCGCTTCGATCGCCGCGACCCCGCCGCCACAGATGGCGACGCGCCACGCTCTTCTGACGCCCTGCGGCCCTCGCTTCGGCGGCGCTGTCATTCGACAGCCTCCCTCCACGGTCCAGCGCCCGCGCCGCCTCGGCAGAGCCATCGGTCGCGGCCACGCTCGGGTCGGGGAAATGGGGCCCTCGGCGGTGTCCGCGCGGGCAAGACCGGGACGGCGGCGCGACGAATCAAATCTGAGGCGGTGCTGCCGCGCGCGATACCGGCAGGCCGTGAGCGCTCATGCTCGAGCGCGGGCTGCGCGTGCGTGTCGAGGTCGACACGCGGCATGCGCACTCTCGGAACGCCGGACGGAACATCACGTCGTTCCTGCTGCGGTGGATGAGAGGTGCTCGCGCAGAACCGGCTTGGCGATCTTGCCAATGGAGGTCCTGGGTAGGTTGGTCTCGATGAAGACGGCGCGCGGGACCTTGTACTTTGCCAGCACGTGCTTGCAATGGTCGATGAGTTCGTCTGGCTCCGCGGCGAGGCCGGGACGCAGCACGACGAACGCGACCGGTTCCTCCCCGAACAGCGGATCCGGCCGACCAACCACCGCCGCCTCGAGCACGGCCGGATGCGCGTAAAGGGCGTCCTCGATCTCCTTCGGATAGATGTTCTCGCCACCGCGGATGATCATGTCCTTTAGCCGGTCGACCAGCACCAGGTAGCCGTCCTCGTCAAACCGACCGAGATCGCCAGTGTGCAGCCAACCTCCACGCAGCGTCTCGGCCGTCTCCTCGGGCTTGCCGAGATAGCCCCGCATCACGTTCGGGCCCCGGACTGTCACTTCGCCGACCTGTCCGGCCGGCACGGGCTCGTCGTCGTCGCCGACGACACGGACCTCCTGCCCTGGCAACGGCAGACCCACCGTTCCGGGCTTGCGCACGCCGCTCAAGGGGTTGGCGGTCGTCACGACCGTCCCCTCCGATTGGCCGTATCCCTCGAGGATCCGAACGCCGTAGCGATCCTCGAAATCACGAATCGCCGCGGCGGGCATCGGCGCGGCTCCGCAGATCACGCACCGCAGCGAGGAGGTGTCCGGCTGGACCTCCGCCGGCAGGCCCGTCAGCATCGCGTAGATCGTCGGCACGGCGGAGAAGAACGTGGGCCGGACGCGTTCCACGAGATCCCAGAACGTGTTCGGGTCAAACCGCGGGGCGATCACCGTGGAACCGCCCGCAACGAGCGGCGACACGACGCTGACCATGATCCCGTTGACATGGAACAACGGCAGCACAAGCAGACAGCGATCGGCCGCGGTCATCTCGAACCAGTTGACGATCATCGCGGCCGTCGCCACGAGGTTGGCGTGGTCGAGCATCACGCCCTTCGGGCGTCCGGTGGTCCCGCCCGTGTAGATCATCAGCGCCAGCTCATCGGGCGCCGTCATCGGCGGCGTAACGTCAGTCGCGCCGTCTCGCCGCAGGAGCTCGTCGACCACGCACACGTGCGCGACGCCGCCCTCGACCTTCGACAACGACGAATCATCCGCCACGACCAGTCGGGCGTCCGAGTCGGTGACCTGGTACTGGGCCTCGGGTTTGGTCAGGGCCGGGTTCACCGGCGTCAGCACCGCGCCGAGACGCCAGACAGCGAACATCATCGTGACCAGCTCGACGCTGTTGGGAAGCACTACCGCCACCACATCACCACGCCCTATCCCCATCTCGCCCAGCGCACAGGACGTCCGGCGTACCTCCGCGGCGAAGGTCGCATTGTCGAGTTCTCGGCGGCCGTCAGCGAGACACGGCCCTCCCGGATCTGAAGTGGCCCGCTCGTCGGGCAGCGCGGCGAGGTGCATCACCATCTGGTTCTCCTCCTCAGGACATTGCGGCTCATAGTAGGCGCCCGGCTCCGCATTTCCATTCAGCACGGACACCGAACGCTGCGCCGCGCTTCGGGACGCGAGCACGGACACAGCCCGGCATGACTTACTCGCCCAACGGCGCGGCGAGAGGCCCCGGCCGGACCGGCCAAACTCACGCGCGAGCGCTCGACGAGGAGCGGTCCGGAGGTGATCGTTGCACGCGCAACGTCGAGTTGATGGGGAGTCATTACCGAGCTGGCGAGTGCTGCTTCCGGGCAGCAACGGGGCGGCCGCCAGTCACTCTCCAGCTGAGCACGAGCACCAGCCGCAGGCGAACGCCATCGCACCCTCCATTGATGACGGACCAGAGGTCTGGACGACGCTGGCGTCTTCCCCGGTTTTGCGCTCAACTCGGGCATGTGCTCGGCCACCCAATTTGCAAGATCAGCCGCGATCCTGCAAGCACGGGCACTGCTTGCAGCGCTCTCCAGGCAGCAAGCGTAAGGCGTCGACGGCAGTGGTGCCCGCCGGCGCCGAAACCTGTGCGTCGGCGCGGTCCCAGCCATGGGTCTGTGCAGCGCGGGCGCTGCTGGCTCCGGGGTGGAGCCGTCGGCACCGGTCCGCGGCGACAGCCCCATTGCCGCTAAGGGAGCCGTCTCGCGCGTTCGCGGCCGACAGCTCCTCCGCGCTGAAGCAGGCAGTCGCTCGCCGTGCCCGAGCCCGAGTTCCTTAGCTCGCGGCTGATTCTGGGTGTCGAGCGACGTAAAGATGCTGCTCAGAGCGATTTCGCTGGGTTCGTGATGCGAAAGTGCCTAGGTACACGCTCTTGGTGAGATAGTGGCTGTTATCCGGGTGAGAGACGGGTTGCGGGTTGTCCGCATGAGAGACCGAGTCTTATACCGATGTCTCTGCGCCCCGCAGGGGGGATTCTAGCTAGGATCTCACCAAATAATCGGCGGCTCAAGCCGACCATGGTCAAATGGCGCACCCACTTGTTTGCTGGTCAGCGCGGCGTGTGGGTGTCGGCTCCGGCGATGGACGTCACGGGACCAGTGCGCTGAGCTCTCGACGCACTGGGAGGAGGGATTGCTATGGCAACCATCTCTGCACAACCGCCCCGGCAGGGACCTCAGCTCGATGGTGCGCCACCCCGCGCAACTCCTGAACTCAACGGCGAGCTACCGCACGCAACGACTCTCGACAAGGGCAGCGGCCGGGCGGCCCTCGATCCGGCCGCCACGGCCAAGAGCGGGAGCGCCCACCGCCAATCCAAGGGCGGGATCGAGGGCCTGATCGGTCGGCGGGTCGCCGCCGCGACCGTACACGCCCTGGAGGGCCCCAACCAGAATCTGATGCGTGCTCAGAAGCCGGCCTGGGACGTCCTCTGTAAGTACTACTTCCGGCTTGAGACGTCCGGCTGGGAGCGGCTGCCTGAGGAGACTTCGCTGCTGATCGGGAATCATTCCGGCGGGTCGCTGACGATCGACGCCTGGACGTTCGTGTTCGACTGGTGGCGGCACTTCGGGACCGACCGTGTCCTTCACGGGACCGCGCACGACGTGCTGATGGCCGCGCCCGGTCTCGGCGACTACTTCCGCCAGTGCGGAGTGATCCCCGCCTCCCGCCAAGGGGTCAGTGCGGCGCTCAGCTCGGGGTGTAACGTGGTCATCTGGCCGGGGGGTGACGTGGACGCGATGCGCAACTGGCGCCGGCGCGATGAGGCTGTCCTCGGCGGCCGCATGGGCTTCGTCGGCCAGGCGATCCGCTCAGGGGTGCCGATCGTTCCCGTGGCCAGCGTCGGCGGGCACGACACCGCGTTCATCCTCTCCGAGGGCCGCTGGATCGCGAACGGGCTCGACCGCGTGTCGGGATTGAAGAAGAAGCTCCGCGGCACGAGATTGCCGATCGTACTCGGCATCCCCTTCGGCCTGACGATCGAGACTATTCCGACGCACCTCCCGCTGCCGGCGAAGATCCGCACCGAGCTGCTCGACCCAATTTACGTCGACCACGATCCAGAGCGGGTCAACGATCGCGACTACGTCAAGTCGATCTACCTCGAGGTCGAGTCCGCGATCCAGGACGCGATGAACCGACTCGCCAAGCAACGACGCTTACCCGTCTTCGGCTAACCGCGAGGCGAACAACCCGGTCAACGGCGGCCTTCTGGTCCCGACCCTCGGCGAAGCGCACCTACTCACCGGCGGACAGCTCGAAGAGGGGTCGGCAAAGAGTTCGTGCGGAAGACCGGCAGGCCGAACCGGTCGTCGCGACGGGCAGCCTGCGGTCGACACCGAGCGCGCTCACCGCGATCCTGGGCGGCGCCGAGCAGCTCGCCTCCCGACCACAGCACGAGGCACAGGATCTGATCTATGACTCGTGGGAGGCGACGGGGACCCGACGAGCGGCGCTCGCGCGCCAAGCGCTCGGGTTGTGACCCGACTGCGCCGACACGTGCGTGCTGCTCGCGCGGACCGCGTCGAACCTTGAGCAGGCACGCGAGCTGCTTTCGCGCGGCGTCGCCGCCGGGGAGCGAACAGTCGGACCCAGGACATTCGTACAGGATGTCGGTCACTCTTGGCTCGTGTCGAAACGTGCACGCATAGCGGCCGCGCGCATCGGGACGCTGTGGCGACTCGACTGGCGCGCGAAGGCAGTTGACCACCAACGCGAGCTACTTCGGCTCAACCCCAACGACAACCGGGAGCTGCGCAACCCGGCAGGCGCACTGGCTGCTGCTGGTGGAATGCTACGGCGAGGTCGACGAGTTCTCGCCGCCAACGCCGAGGAGGCCGCGCCCGGCGTTGTCTACTCCAGGGCGCTGGCTGCGTTCCGACGGCGGCGGCGACGACGCCGTTCGCCGCGCCTGCTCGCCGAGGCGCCCGAGCTCCATCTCGAGCTCATACACATCGATCGGGCGCTCTCAGATCCCGGTGTTGAATCGGGGTTGCCCTTGCGGGCGACGGTTCGCGTAGGGTCGATGGCTGAACCGAGGTCTGACCCATCTCAGATCTTGACCCGGGAAGTCGGTGTCTTCGCTCTGAAGTGTCGATCTCGGTTCGTGCCGTCGAGGATCGGCCTGACTTGATAGGAGCGTTCGCCCCGAGGAGCGGCGTCCACCGGGATGTTGTCGGCCGGTCCGCCAACAACATTACGCCGGGAGGTCAAGTGATGGGAACAATCAAGAAGCGCGGTCCGGGGCCGTCGCACGTGCTGATCACGCCCGATCATGCGGGCAACGTCGTCGGGGTTGATCCGCACAAGCGGACCCTGACCGCGACGGTCGTCGATCCCCGCGGCGGGAGCCTCGCCAGCGAGCACTTCCGGGTCTCTGGCGATGGGCATCGGGCGCTGGAGGCGTGGGCGCGGCAGTTCGGGCCGATCGCGCGTTGGGGGGTCGAGGGCGCCTCGAGCTGGGGGCGTCACACGGCGATGTTCCTGGTCGGCCGCGGCTGTGACGTGCGCGATGTGTGCGCCAACCGCACCCCCCGCAATGATCGCGCGCGCCAGCGCGGCAAGTCCGACATGCTGGACTCCGAGCGAATCGCGCGGGAGACGCTCGCGCATCCGCTGCTGCCCAAGGCGTTCAAGCGCGCGGGTGACGACAGCGGCCCGGACGAGCAGCACCAACTGCTCGCGCTATGGCACAACCACCGCCGGTCGATCCTGACCAGCCGCCAGCACCTGGTCAACGAAGCCGAGCATCTGCTGTGCGAGCTGCCATTGGGGCTGCGCGACGAGCTGCCCGACAGCAAGGCCGTGCGGCCCAGGCTGGCCGCGCTCGCGCACCGCAACCGCCGCCGGCGCTACGACGCGCCGACCACTCTGCGTTTGCGGATGCTCGACGCGTACCGCGTGCAGATCGCGGCGCTTGACCGCGAGGAGAAGGAGGTCGTCGCGCAGCTGCGCGAGCTCGTGCGCGCCAGCGGCTCGACGCTCGGTGAGCTCTGCGGCCTGGATACCCGGTCGGTCGCCGAGCTGCTGGTCGAGGTCGGCGACCCACGACGATTCACCGAGGGCGGGTTCGCACGTTTCAACGCCTCAGCGCCGCTGCCCGCCTCGACCGCCGAGGGACCCGGCGAGCCAGTCCGCCACCGCTACAACCCCGGCGGTAACCGGCGGATCAACCGGATCCTGCACATGATGGCCGTCACGCAGCTGCGCTGCGAGCCGCGCGCCCAAGCGATCTACGCCAACGCGCGCGCCCACGGCCACACCAAGAAGGAGGCCCGCCGCATCCTCAAGCGACACCTCTCCGATGTCATCTACCGTCGCATGACCCGTGACCTGGCCTCACACTCCGCCCAACCCCTCCTCACTGCCTAACCTGGATTATCGGTGCGCTAATTCGACTGAGGATTTGGGGTTGGGTCAGCGGGCGGGGAATGTGTAGCTGAGGGTTCGGCCGCCCCACCACGGGACCTCCACGCGTTGGGTTTCGTAGCCGGCGTTGAGGAGGGCAGGGGTGTGGGTCCGGCGGCGGAGGCGGACCTCGATGTTGCCGGGGGTGAGGTGTAATTCGCCGATGCCGTTGA
>JADGPN010000237.1 GCA_017882465.1 Solirubrobacteraceae bacterium | reverse complement strand
TCGTCTCAGAGCTCGAGCGCGCGATCACCGCCGACGCCCGTGCCCGGGTTCGCGCCGGATCGATGACCGGCCCGATCCTCTACACGACCTGCGCGGCCTATCCGGCCGGCGCGATCGATCCGAAGACGCTCGCGTCGGCCAGGCTCGGCGACTACCAGTGCCTCGTGGTCAACGTCCCGGTCAAGAACCGCAGCGGTGTCGTCGGGTCGGTGGGCGATCCGTTCTGGGCCCGGGTCGACTTCGCGCGCTCGGCCTTCGCCTGGTGCAAGATCACGCCGCGGGCCGGCGAGATGGCGATCGGATCGAACGTCCCCACCGTTCCACTGTCGCGCCTGTGCGACCTCTCGGTGCCGGCGCCCGCCGGGTTCTGACCGCGCCGCCGGCAAACAGGGCGGCGGAGCCGCCCCCCTCAGAACCGAATTAGTCCTGGCCGAGCGCCGAGCGGAGCGCCTCGCCGAGATCGGGGTGGCGGAACTCGTAGCCGAGCGCGAGCGTGCGCTCGGGGATCATGCGCTGGCCGCCGGTGACGAGCTGCGCCATGTCGCCGTACAGGACGCGGAGCGCGAACGCCGGGATGGGCATCACCGCGGGCCGGTGCAGCGCATGACCGAGGGCCTGCGAGAGCTCCTTGTTGGTGACCGCGCCGGGCGCGCATCCGTTCACCGGCCCCGACCAGCCTTCGCCGCCGAGCGCCGCCAGGTAGATGCCGACGATATCGTCGAGGTGGATCCAGGGGATGTACTGGCGCCCGCCCGCGACGGGCCCGCCGACGCCGGCCTTGAACGGCGGCAGCATCGTCTTCAGCGCGCCGCCGTCGCTCGACAGCACGACGCCGGTGCGGACGCGCGTGACGCGGAGGCCGAGCGCCTCGGCCTCCTCGGCGCCGTGCTCCCACTCCTGGCACACCTCGGCCAGGAAGTCGCTTCCCGGCGTGGCCGCTTCGGTGAGCGGCTCGTCGCCGCGGTCGCCGTAGTAGCCCGAGGCCGAGCTCGACACGAGCACCCGCGGGCGCGGGCCGGCATCCCGCAGGCCGGCCACGAGATTCGCCGTGCCCGTGACCCGGCTGACCCGGATCTGCTCCTTGACGTGCGCGCTCCAGCGCTGCGCGACCGGCTCGCCCGCGAGATGGACGACGGCGTCGGCGTCGGCCAGCGCCGACACCGGGGCCGAGTCCACGAGCGGATCCCACGCGACGGCGCGCACGGCCAGGCGCTGCCCGGCCCGCTGCGGATCACGGGAGAGCACGGTGACCTCGTCGCCGCGGGCCTTCAGTGCGGAGATCAGCTGCAGGCCGATCAGCCCGGTGGCGCCAGTGACAGTGACCCTCATCGCCTCGGCAGGACCCGGTAGTCGTCGATCGCCCCGTACCCGATCTCGGCGCCGAGCCCGCAGACCACGATCCCGATGTCCTCAATCCGGCGGCCCGTCAGCTCCAGGGCGTTGAGCAGGTAGATCGCCTCGCACACGCGCGCGACGCCGGGCGTGTAGGCCATCGAGAGGTCCTCGCGGGTCTTCACCGGGACCTTGTTGTTGACCTCGATCTTGCCGCCGGCGTGGATCAGGAACGTGCGATCGGTCGCGTCGAGCACGCTGGCGCCGGGGATCGAGTTCACCGCTTCGGTCAGTCGCGGCCAGTCGGCGGCGTCAGCGGTCTCGACCGTGATGTCACGGATCGTGTGCTCCGCGTCAGCCTGGACCAGATCGACGGCCCCGATCGTGCCGCCGGCGTCGCCGATGGCGCTGGCCACCTTGCCGAGCATTCCCGGCTGGTGATCGATCTCGACGCGGAGCGTCAGGCTGTATTGGGCGGATGGCGTGATCGGCATCTCGGCGGGGGATGTTAGGGATGGCCGGTCTCCGGGGTCCGCGGTGGAGATAGCCTGCGAAAACCGCAATGCCTGATGAGCTCTTCCTGATCGACGGCAACAGCCTCGCCTACCGGGCCTTCTTCGCGTTGCCCGAATCGATCGCCACCTCGACCGGAATGCCCACGAACGCGATCTTCGGATTCGCCTCGATGCTGGTGAAGATCCTTACCGACTACGGGCCCAAGGCGACGGTGGTCGTCTGGGACGCCGGCTCCTCCGGGCGCAAGGAGGTGTACTCGGAATACAAGGCCCAGCGCTCGAGCCGGCCGGATCTGCTCAAGGAGCAATGGCCCCACCTGGAGCCGCTGGTCGACGCCTTCGGGTATCGCAACCTGGCCGTGGACGGGTATGAGGCCGACGACGTGATCGCCTCGATCGCGGAGCGCGCACGCGGTGCTGAGCCCCCCGTTCCGGTGATGGTGGTGACCGGCGACCGCGATGCCTACCAGCTGGTGCAGGACGGGGTCCGGATCATGACCACGTCCCGGGGGATCACGGACACGCGCGTCTACGACCGCGAGGGCGTGATCGACCGTTACGGGATCCCGCCCGAGCTGGTGCCGGACTTCATCGGCCTCAAGGGCGACACCAGCGACAACATCCCCGGGGTGCCCGGCATCGGCGACAAGATCGCGGCCGACCTGCTGCAGCGCTTCGGCTCGCTGGAGGGCGTGCTGGAGCACGTCGAGGACATCAGCGGCGTCAAGCGCAAGCAGAACCTGATCGAGCACGCCGAGGACGCCCGGATCTCCAAGCAGCTGGCCACCGCCCAGCGCGACATCCCGCTGGAGCTCGACGTTGCGGCCTTCGTCGCTGCCGAGCCCGACCGCTCGCGCCTGCGGGAGGCGTTCCGGGAGTTCGAGCTGCGCGACCCCCTGCGGCGGCTCGAGGAGGCACTCGGGTCCGCCGACGCGGCCGCCCCGGCGCCCGAGGCCGAGCAGGCGATCTCGGCCCGGGTGCGCCCGATCTCGGTCGCCGATCTCCAGCGCCTGCCGGACACCGAGATCGCGGTGGCGGTGCGGGCTCCGGAGACGCCCGAGGACGCTCTGTTCGCGGCCGAGTCGGCGTGGCGCTTCGGGATCTACCACGGCGGCGCCGAGGTGTTGAGCGGCACCTGCGAGCGGCCCGAGGACCTGGTCGCGGCGATCGGATCGCGGCCGGTGGTCGCTCACGACGCCAAGTCCCTGGGCGAGGTTCCCGCCGTCCTGGCCCACGACACCGAGGTGGCCGCGTACCTGCTCGAGCCGGCCCGGCGCGCGTACCCGTTCCGGGAGCTGTGCGAGGAGCGCGGCTTTGCCTCCGACGTCGAGGAAGAGGCGGCCGCGGACGCGCTGCTCGTGCACGCGCTGGCGCAGTGGCAGCGCGAGGAGCTGAGGGGACGGGGGCTGACCGGCCTGATGGATGAGGTCGAGCTGCCGCTGGTGCGGATCCTCCGCGACATGGAGAAGGCCGGTCTCCAGCTCGACACCGACCGGCTGCGGGAGATTTCGGCCCGCGTCAAGGCCGAGGCCGACGGGCTGGAGCGCGAGATCTTCGAGCTCGTCGGCGAGGAGTTCACGCTCGGATCGCCCAGGCAGCTCGAGGAGGTCCTGTTCGGGAAGCTGGGCCTGTCGCGCAAGCGGCGGGGCAAGACCGGCTACTCGACCGATGCGCGCGTGCTGCAGGCGATCCGCGACGAGCACCCCGTGATCGCCAAGATCGAGCGCTGGCGGGAGCTGACCAAGCTCGCCCAGACCTATCTCGACGCGCTCCCGGAGCTGATCGCCGGCGACGGCCGCCTGCATACGACCTTCAACCAGACCGCGGCCACCACCGGGCGGCTCTCGTCGCTGAACCCCAACCTGCAGAACATCCCCATCCGGACGCCGCTGGGACGTGAGATCCGCGCCTGCTTCGTCGCCGAGCTTGGAAATCTGCTCGTCTCGGCCGACTACTCACAGGTGGAGCTGAGGCTGCTGGCGCACATCGCGGGCGAGGACGTCCTGAAGGAGATCTTCCGTCGCGGGGAGGACGTGCACACGGCCACCGCGTGCCGCGTGTTCAGCGTCACTCCCGACCAGATCGACCCCGGAATGCGCTCCAAGGCCAAGATGATCAACTACGGAATCGTGTATGGGCTCTCGGCCTACGGCATGGCCGACCGGCTCGACATCCCGCAGTCGGAGGCCGACGAGTTCATCCAGCGCTATCTGGCCGGATTCCCCGCTGTGGGTCGCTTCATCGAGGAGACGATCGTCCAGGGAACCGAGCACGGCTACGTCTCGACTCTGTTCGGCCGCCGCCGTCAGGTGCCCGAGCTGCGCTCCCGGCGCTGGGAGCTGCGCAAGCAGGGCGAGCGCTTCGCGGTGAACATGGTGATCCAGGGCACCGCCGCCGACATCATGAAGGTGGCGATGGTGCGCTGTGACCACGCGCTCGAGGAGGCCGGGCTGGAATCGCCGCTGATCCTGCAGATCCACGATGAGCTGCTGTTCGAGGGGCCGGCCACCGAGGCCGAGCAGGTGAAGCAGATCGCCTGCCGCGAGATGCAGAGCGCGTATGAGATGGATCCCCCGCTCGCGGTGGAGGCCGGAATCGGCGAGAACTGGCTGAGCGCCAAATGACCCGGCCGCTGCTCAGGTGGACGGGGGGCGTCTTGCTGCTGGCGGCGCTGATCGCGCTGTCGGCGAGTGGGGCCGGCGCGGCGCCGGCGGGACACGCGGCGGACGTGGTGGGTGCGGCAGCGGCCGGACCCGCCCGCAGGCTGCTCGGCGTCGTGCCCGACATCGCACGCGGTGCGCACCTGGGCCGCCCGGGCCGGCCCCGGGCTCGGGGCGCGGCGCGCGCCGGGGCGGCGAGCGCGGGCGGCCGGCCCAAGGCCCGCATCGCCAACCTGGACTACAACGGTGGCCCGGTGGTGCACTCCAACCGCACGCATCTGATCTTCTGGCAGCCGTCCGGGTCGGGGCTCAGCTTCGACCCCGGGTACGTGGCGCTGATCGAGCGGTTCATGGGCGACGTGGCCGCCGACAGCCACCTGCCGACCAACGTCTACAGCCTCAGTGGCCAGTACAGCGACAGCGGCGGCCCCGCCGCCTACGACTCGTCCTACGGCGGGGCGGTGATCGCCACCGACCGGCTGCCGCCCAACGACTGCGTGCTTCCGGCCACGGGACCGGGTTGGAGCGACTGCGTGGTCGACTCCGACCTCCAGGCCGAGATCAACCGCGTCGTGGCCGCGAACCACCTACCGACGACGTCCGAGGACATCTACTTCCTGCTCACGCCGTCCGGGCTCGGCAGCTGCGAGAACCCCACCACGCTCGCGCTCACGGCGATCAACTGCTCCCTGGGCGGGTCCGGCGACGGCGGCGCCTACTGCGGCTACCACTCGGTGACCCAGAGCGGGTTCCTCTACTCCTACGACCCCTACAACGATGTGCCCACCCACTGCCAGTCCGACGGCTTCCCGACGCCGAACTCCAACTCCGCCGATGTGACCATCTCCACGCTCAGCCACGAGCACAACGAGACGGTGACCGACCCGGACGGCCGCGGCTGGATCGATAACAGCAACGCTCAGGAGACCGGAGACCTGTGCGCCTCGGACTTCGGCAACCCGATCGGCTCGACCTCGGGCGGGGCCTACAACCAGCTCATCAACGGCCACGGCTACAACACGCAGCTCGAGTACAGCAACGCGATCAGCGGCTGCGCGGCCTCGGCGCCGATCGACCCGGTGTCGGTCGCCGCCCCCGGCGTCGCCGCCGGTGACCGGACGATCTCGTTCCGCGGCAGCGCGAGCCAGCCCGGAGGAGCGATCCTCGCCTACGACTGGTTCTTCGGCGACGGCCGGCATGCGACGCATCACCTGAGCTCGCACGCGTTCACCCGGGCCGGCAGCTTCACGGTCATCCTGCGCTCGACTGACGCATGGGCCAACTGGAGCTTCGCGGTGCACAAGATCCGGATCACCGTGCCGCCGCATCCCGTGGTGGCGATCACCGGCAAGCCCGCCGGCCGCACCTCCAGCACCCGGCCGCGGTTCAAGTTCAGCTCCACGGCCGCCATCGCCTCCTTCGCCTGCAAGGTCGACGGCGGATCCTGGCGGTCCTGCCGCTCGGTCTACACCACGCCGCACCTCAGGCCCGGACACCATCGGTTCTCGGTGCGCGCCACGGACACCTTCCGGCAGACCAGCCGCCAGGCCGCAAGCGACAGCTTCATGGTGATGTAGCGGGGCGAGAGGCCTGGTGCGCGTCGCCGCGGCGCGGGCGGCGCGGCTCTGGCGGTGCGGCTCTGGCGGCAAAAGGTTGCAGATTGGAATCGGGCCGGGGCGATCTGCAACGTTGTGCCGGTTCCAGGCACTCGGCGCGGCCCCACGAACGACCCCGGCTCCCGCCGCCACCGATACGCCGGTTGCGGGATCTGACCCGCTACCGCATCGACCTGATCGCCGAGCGCACGGCGGAGAAGCAGCGGGTGGAGAAGCTGCTCGAAGACGCCCAGATCAAGCTCAGTGTCGCGGCCAGTGACATCTTCGGGGTGT
>JADGPN010000236.1 GCA_017882465.1 Solirubrobacteraceae bacterium | reverse complement strand
CGCGTGGAATCGTGCGGCAACTTCCATGGCGCACCGGTCGCGCTCGCCTGCGACTTCCTGGCCATCGCCGTAGCCGAGGTCGGCGCGATCGCCGAGCGGCGCACCGACCGGCTGCTCGACGAGACGCGCTCGCACGGGTTGCCGGCCTTCCTGGCCCAGGACCCGGGCGTGGACTCCGGCGTGATGATCGGCCACTACACGCAGGCGGCGATGGTGGCCGAGAACCGCCGGCTGGCCTCACCGGCGGGGGTCGATTCGCTGCCCACCAGCGCGATGCAGGAGGATCACGTCTCAATGGGCTGGGGCGCCGCGCGCAAGCTCCGCACCGTGGTGGGCAACCTCGCGCGCATCCTGGCCGTGGAGCTGACCTGCGCCGCGCGGGCGCTGGAGCTGCGGGCCCCGTTGCGTCCCGGCGCCGGCACCGCGCCGGCGCTGGCCGCGGTGCGCCGGCGGATCGCCGGTCCCGGCGCGGACCGGTTCCTGAGCCCCGAGCTGGCCGCCGCCGAGGCGCTGGTCCGCTCGGGCGAGCTGGTCGCTGCCGTCGAGGCCGGGATCGGGTCGCTCCGATGAGCGGGCCCCGGCCCGTGCGCGCGCCCCGGGGGACCGAGCTCTCGTGCCGCGGATGGTCGCAGGAGGCGGCGCTGCGGATGCTGATGAACAACCTCGATCCGGATGTGGCCGAGGATCCCGAGCACCTGGTGGTCTACGGCGGCACCGGCCGCGCCGCGCGCTCCTGGGAGGCGTTCGACGCCATTCTCCGCACGCTGCGCAGACTGGGCGAGGACGAGACCCTGCTCGTGCAGTCGGGCAAGCCGGTCGGGGTGTTCAGGACCCACGAATGGGCTCCGCGGGTCCTGATCGCCAACTCCAACCTGGTGCCCGAGTGGGCCACGTGGGATGAGTTCCGGCGGCTCGAGGCGCTGGGGTTGACGATGTATGGCCAGATGACGGCAGGGTCATGGATTTACATCGGCACCCAGGGGATCCTGCAGGGCACCTACGAGTGCTTCGCCGAGATCGCCCGCCGCCGCCACGGCGGCTCGCTGGCCGGCACGATCACCGTGACGGCGGGACTCGGCGGGATGGGCGGCGCCCAGCCCCTGGCGGTCACGATGAACGGCGGCGTGGCGCTGTGCATCGAGGTCGATCCGCACCGGATCGAGCGCCGGCTGCAGACGCGCTACCTGGATGAGGTGGCCGACTCGCTGGACGACGCGGTCGCCCGCTGCCTGGAGGCCAAGTCGCAGCGCCGGGCGCTCAGCGTCGGTCTGCCGGCCAACGCCGCCGACGTCCTGCCGGCGCTGGCGGCGCGCGGGTTCTCGCCTGAGATCGTCACCGATCAGACCAGCGCCCACGACCCCCTGAACGGCTACGTCCCGAACCGGATGTCGCTCCAGGAGGCGCTCGAGCTGCGCGCCGCCGACCCCGAGAAGTACCTGCGCCGGTCGCGGGCCGCGATCGCGGCGCACTGCGCGGGCATGGTCTCGTTCCTCGACGCCGGCAGCGAGGTGTTCGACTACGGCAACAGCCTTCGCGCCGAGGCGCGGCTCGGTGGCTTTGAGCGGGCCTTCGCCTACCCGGGGTTCGTGCCGGCCTACATCCGGCCGCTGTTCTGCGAGGGCCGGGGCCCGTTTCGGTGGGTGGCTCTGTCCGGGGATCCGGCCGACATCGCGGCCACCGATCGCGCCGCCCTGGAGGAGTTCCCCGAGGACGCCGCGCTGGCCCGCTGGATCGAGCAGGCAGCCGAGAAGGTCGCGTTCCAGGGCCTCCCGGCACGGATCTGCTGGCTGGGGTACGGCGAGCGCGCGCGCCTGGGGCTGCGCTTCAACGCGATGGTTCGCTCCGGCGAGCTGAAGGCTCCGATCGTGATCGGCCGCGACCATCTCGACTCCGGCTCGGTCGCCTCTCCCTATCGCGAGACCGAGGCGATGGCCGACGAGTCG
Organism: Solirubrobacteraceae bacterium; assembly: GCA_017882465.1. GTDB lineage: Bacteria > Actinomycetota > Thermoleophilia > Solirubrobacterales > Solirubrobacteraceae > Palsa-465. Next base: position 4,484 of record JADGPN010000236.1, on the reverse strand, counting down.
GACGCAATCGCCGACTGGCCGCTGCTGAACGCGCTCGTGACCACGGCCTCCGGGGCGACCTGGGTCTCGATCCACCACGGCGGCGGCGTCGGGATCGGCCGCTCGATCCACGCCGGGATGGTGTGCGTGGCCGACGGCTCGGAGCTGGCCGCGGCGAAGCTGGAGCGGGTGCTGACCAGCGATCCGGGGATGGGCGTGATCCGCCACGCCGACGCCGGCTACGAGCGCGCGAGCGACGTGGCGACCGAACGGGGCGTGCGGATCCCGATGCAGGAGAGCCCAGGCGGATGAGCTCGCTGTGGTGCGAGCTCGCCTGGATCTCCGGGCCGCGCGCTGAGGCCGGGGTGCTGCTCGAGCTCGACGGTGAGCGGATCACGTCGGTGACCCCGGGCGTGGAGGAGCCGCCACCGGGGGCGCAGCGGCTCGACGGGCTCGTCATCCCGGGCTTGGCCAATGGGCATTCCCACGCCTTCCAGCGCGCGCTGCGGGGGCGCACCCACGCCGCCACGGGCTCGTTCTGGACCTGGCGCGAGCAGATGTACGAGCTTGCCGCGGGGCTCGACCCCGACTCGGTCCTGGCGCTGGCCCGGGCCACCTTCGCCGAGATGGCGCTGGCGGGAGTGACACTGGTGGGCGAGTTCCACTACCTGCATCACGGCCCGGGCGGCGTGGCCTACGAGGACCCCAACGCCGTCGGCGCAGCGCTGCTCGAGGCAGCCGCGCAGGCCGGGGTGCGCATCACCCTGATCGATGCCTGCTACCTGCACGGGGGCCCGGGACGCGAGCCCGATGCGGTGCAGCGCCGCTTCTGCGATCCCAGCGCGGTGGCCTGGGCCGAGCGCGTCGACGCGCTGCGCCCGGGTCCCGGCGCGCGGGTCGGCGCGGCGATCCACAGCCTGCGGGCGGTCGCTCCCGAGTCGGCGGCGATCGTCGCCGAGTGGGCGCAGCAGCGATCGGCCCCGCTGCACGCCCACGTGTCCGAGCAGCCGGCCGAGAACCAGGCCTGCCTGGAGGCCTACGGCGCCACCCCCACGGGCCTGCTGGAGCGAGCCGGGGCGCTGTCGGAGCGCTTCACGGCCGTGCACGCCACCCATGCCTCCGATCACGATGTCGCGCTGCTCGGCGGCGCCCGGGCGTGCTGCTGTCTGTGCCCCACGACGGAGCGCGACCTGGCCGACGGCATCGGGCCGGCGCGCCGGCTGCTCGACGCCGGGGCCAGGCTCACGCTCGGCAGCGACTCCAATGCGATGATCGAGCCGTTCGAGGAGGCCCGCGCGGTCGAGCTCGACGAGCGCCTGGCCACCGGCGTGCGCGGTCACCACGAGCCCGCAGGGCTGCTGGCGGCAGCCACCCGCGACGGCTACGCCAGCCTTGGCTGGCCCGAGGGCGGCGCGCTCGCCCCGGGCGCGCTCGCCGACCTCGTCCGCGTCGGGCTCGACGGCGTGCGAATGGCCGGAGCCAGGGGAGGCGACCCGGTGGCCACGCTGATCTTCGCCGGCGCCGCGGCCGACGTGCGCGACGTGATCGTGGGTGGGCGCTTCATCGTCCGCGACGGAGTCCACGCCTCGCTCGATGTCCCCCGGGAGCTGGCGGCCGTGCTGGCGGCGGTGTGGCCATAAAGCGGGTCGCGGGCACCGGGCTGCCGGCGTGAGCACGTTCGCGATCGACAACATCGGCCTGCTCGTGACCAACGATCCCGAGCTCGGCGAGGGCCCGCTCGGCGTCCTGCGCGACGTGTCGCTCGTGCTCGACGGCGATCGCGTCGCCGCCGTGGCGGGCGCCGGGGCGCAGGCCGACGCGCGCCTGGATGCCGGCGGGCGCTGCGTGATCCCCGGCTTCGTCGACAGTCACACCCATCTCGTGTTCGCGGGTGACCGGGCCGAGGAGTTCGCCGCCCGGATGGCGGGCGCCCCCTACGCCGCCGGCGGGATCCGCTCGACCGTGACCGCCACCCGCGCCGCGAGCATCGGTGAGCTGACCGCGCTGGCGCGCTCACGCCGCCGCGAGGCGCTGCGGGCCGGGATCACCCACGTGGAGGTCAAGTCCGGCTACGCGCTCGACGTGGACGGCGAGCGGCGCCTGTGCGAGGTGGCCGCCGGCCTGACCGGCGACGTGACCTTCCTCGGTGGCCATCTGGTCGCGCCCGAGTACCAGGACCGACCCGATGACTACGTGGCGCTCGTGTGCGGCGAGATGCTCGCAGCGTGCGCGCCGAGCGCCCGCTGGATCGATGTGTTCTGCGAGCGCGGGGCCTTCGATGCCGATCAGTCACGCACGATCCTCACCGCCGGCCGGGGCGCCGGGCTCGGCCTGCGCGTGCACGCCAACCAGCTCGGCGAGGGCCCCGGGGTGCAGCTCGCGGTCGAGCTCGGGGCGGCCTCGGCCGATCACTGCACGCATCTCTCGGACGCGGACGTCGAGGCGCTCGCGGGCTCCGGGACGGTGGCCACCCTGCTCCCGGCCACCGACTTCTGCACTCGCCAGCCCTATCCGGACGCCCGCCGCCTGCTCGACGCCGGCGCCACCATCGCGCTGGCCACCAACTGCAACCCGGGTTCCAGCTACACGACCGCGATCGGCTTCTGCATCGCGCTCGGCGTGCGCGAGCTGCGGATGACCGCCGAGGAGGCGCTGCAGGCGGCGACACTCGGCGGCGCGCAGGCGCTGTGGCGTGACGACCTGGGCCGCCTCACTCCCGGATCCCGAGCCGACGCCGCGGTGCTCTCCGCCCCCTCCTATACCCACATCGTCTACCGGCCCGGCGTGCCGCTGGTCGCGGCGACGATCCGCGCCGGGCAGCTCGAGTGGCTGGACCCGGAGGGCGGGCTCGTGTAGGGATCAACCGCCCCGCCCCGCCGCCGCCAGGATCTCGTCCGCGATCACCGCGGCCGCGTCGGGCCGCGCGATCTCGGCCGCCGCCCGGCCCATCGCGGCCAGGCGGCCGCGATCGGCGAGCAGCGAGCCGACCTCCTGGGCCAGCCGCGGTCCGGTGAGCTCGGCGTCCGGGATCACCACCGCCGCCCCGGCCCGCTCCATGAAGCGGGCGTTGGCGGCCTGGTGATCGGCGGCCGCGTACGGATACGGGATCAGGACCGCCGGGCGTCCGTGGGCGGCGATCTCGAACACCGAGCCGCCGGCGCGGGCGACGACGAGATCCGACGCCAGCAGCGCCTCGCCGAACTCGCCGATGTAGCCGCGCAGGTCGTAGTGGGACCCCGGGGACTCGAGCGAGGCGAGATCGCGCTGGCCGGCGGCGTGCAGCACGTGGAAGCGGGCCCCGGCGAACGCCTCGAGCGCGGCCTGGTTGATCGATCGCGCGCCGAGGGAGCCGCCGAATACCAGCACGGTGGTCTCATCCGGCGCGATCCCGAACCGGGCCCGGGCGGCGGCCCGGTCGGTGGCGGGGGCCGGGCCCGGTCGCCCGGTGACGCGGTACCGGGGACCGTCGCGCCCCTCGAGGGGGAAGGCCAGGCACACCCGGCGGGCGAACGGCGCCAGCATCCGGTTGGTGAGACCGAGATGGCTGTCGGCCTCGGTCAGGACCAGCGGCACGCGACGTCCGACCGCGGCCAGCCCGACGGGGCCCGCGACATAGCCGCCTGCCCCCATCACCGCGTCGGGCTCCACGTCGCGCAGGATCCGCCGCGCCGCCCGCACCGCCCCCGTGTCGAGGACTGCCGCGCGTGCCGCCCGCACCGGGCTGCCCCGGTGCAGCGGCTCGACGTGGATCGTCTGCAGCTCGTAACCCGCCGCCGGCACCAGCTCGGCCTCGGCGCGCCGGCCGCCGACGAACACGACCTGGGCGCCCTCAGCGTGGAGCGCGTCCGCGACCGCCAGAGCCGGTACGACGTGACCGGCGGTCCCGCCGGCGGCGATCACGATCCGCGGCGGTGTCACGCCGCGTTTCCTCGACGACCTTCAGGCGCGGCGTGTGGGGCGAGGCGATGTTGAGCAGCAGCCCGACCGCCGCCAGCATGATGCACAGGTTGGTCGGGGCATAGGAGATGAACGGCAGCGGCACGCCGGTCAGCGGCGCGAGCCCGAGCACGACGAAGATGTTCAGGATCCCCTGGCACAGGATGAGCGAGGTCAACCCGGTCGCCAGCAGCTTGGCATACCGGCCCGCCGCCCGGCGCGCGGTCCGCAGGCCGGCGTAGGCGATCATCCCGTACAGGCACACCACGCCCAAGATCCCCAGCACGCCGAGCTCTTCACCAATCACGGCCAGGATGAAGTCGGTCTGAGCCTCCGGGAGGTAGAAGACCTTCTGCACCGAGCGGCCGAGACCGACGCCGAGAAGCCCCCCGGAGCCGAGCGCGATCTGGCCCTGCACGGCCTGGAAGCCCGCGGTCGACTTCGACGACCACGGGTTCAGGAACGAGGTCAGGCGCGCGCGCTGGTACGGCTGTGCGACCACCATCACCAGCACCAAGCCGCCGGCGATCAGAGCCAGCAGCCCGAGATAGCGCAGCGGTATCCCGGCC
>JADGPN010000049.1 GCA_017882465.1 Solirubrobacteraceae bacterium | reverse complement strand
ACTCGACGGGCTCGCGCTCGCAGAGATCACGGTCGGTCGCCTACGTGCCTGGCAGGCCGAGCGGGTCAAGGCCGGAGTTCAGCCCGGCACGATCCACAACGTCGATCGATGGGCCCCGGCATGCCGCGCCGCCGGGATCGACCGTGTCCCGCGGCCCTACGACCTGAGGCACAGCTTCGCCAGCTTGCTGTTGGCCGAGGGCCACCCGCCGATGTACGTCGCGCAGCAGCTGGGCCACAGCGTCGCGACGGTTTGGTCCTCATCATGCTAGGGGGGTCGTCCCCTGGGCCTGCGCGAGGTGCGCACGCTCGTGGCGGGCGCTGTGCCTGCACCTCGCCGCCCAGGTCGTGCCGCGCGGGTCCAGCCTGCAGGGGTTCTCGGGTGTCCTGCGTGCTGGACGACGACAGGAGGGCGGAGGATCGCTCAGACGTGCTGTAGCTGCTGCGGATCTCATGTCAGGTGCGCGTGCGTGGGCGTCACTACGGAGCACACGGATGTGCTGTAGCTGCTGCCGACCCTCAGTCAGGCACGCGTGCGTGTGTGCCGTGACCGGGGTGCTCGCGGTTGCGGGTTACGTCCGCAACGTCCGTAGACGTGGCCATTGTGCATCGCGGTACGCGCGAGGGGGCTCTCGGATGGGCTCGTGCTGGTACTCGCCTGGTACCCGTCTTGCGGTCGGGCTCGGGCAGGAAGTGCCGTCTTTGCAGGGCCTTCCCAGTGCCGCCGGAGGGGATCGAACCCTCGACCTTCGGATTAAAAGTCCGCTGCTCTGCCAACTGAGCTACGGCGGCCGAGCCATGATCGCGTACCGCGGCTTCGGACGGCGCGGAGCCAGCGGGCCGCGCCGGCGGCCCCACCACGCGGCTCCAGCTCCAGCGCGACGGGCACCATGGACTGGTTTTGGTCACCCAGCGCGGCGAGAGATAAACGCCGGGACGACGGCCACGGCCTCGATCTCGACCAGCATTCTCGCGTCGATCAGGCCCGAGACCTCGACCATCGTCATCACCGGGCGGATCGCGCCGAACACCTCTCCGTGTGCGCGCCCGACATCCTCGGCCCGGGCAATGTCGGTCACGTAGGCCCGAGTCGATACGACGTCGGCGAGCAGGCCTCCGGCCCGGCCGAGCTCGTGCTCGATCTTGTGCAGGATCTCGATCGTCTGCTCGTAGGGTCCCTGGCCGAGGACCACTCCGTCCACTGTGACCGAGGTGGTGCCGCCGACCAGGATCAATGAACCCGCCGCCACCACGCGACTGAATCCGAACGGGCCCTCCCAGGGGGAGGGAGGATCGCCGGCGAAGCGCTCGACCCTTCCTCCGCCGGGATTCTGGCCGGCCATCAGTGGCGGAAATGCCGGCGGCCGGTGAACACCATGGCGGCGCCGGCGGCATCGACCGCCTCCACGATGTCGGGATCGCGCACCGAGCCCCCGGGTTGGATGATCGCCGTGATCCCCGCCTCGAGGGCAAGCTGCGGGCCGTCCGAGAACGGGAAGAAGGCGTCCGAGGCCAGCGCCGCGCCGGCCAGGTCCGTGCGTGCCTTCTCCAGCGCCAGGCGCACCGAGTCGACGCGGCTCATCTGACCCGCCCCGATTCCGACGGTGCCGAGATCCCTGGCCAGCACGATCGCGTTGGAGCGCACGTGCTTGCACACCCTCCAGGCGAAGGCGAGCTCGCTCCATTCGGCATCGGTCGGCCGGCGGCTGCTGACGACCTGCATCTCGGCGCGGTCCTCGAGATCGAAGTCGCGGTCCTGCACCAGCAGCCCGCCGACGACCTGACGCAACGCGGGCTCGAGCAGGTTGGCCGTGCGGCGCTCGCAGTCCTCGAGGATCCTCATGTTCGGCTTGGTCCCGAGGACCTGCAGCGCATCGGCTTCGTACCCGGGCGCGAACAGCACCTCCACGAACTGCTCGATCAGGGCCTCGGCCAGCGGTCTGTCGACCGGGCGGTTGACGAGAATGATCCCGCCGAAGGCAGACATCGGGTCACAGGCGAAGGCGCGCTGGTAGGCCTCGAGCACGCCCGAGCCCACCGCCACGCCGCAGGGGTTGTTGTGCTTCACGATCACGCAGGCCGGGATCTGGAACTCGCCCATCATCAGCCGAGCGGCATCGAGATCGAGCAGGTTGTTGTAGGACAGCTGCTTGCCGCCCAGCTGGGAGATCATCGACAGGACGTGGGTCCGGGCCCCGACCTGGGCGTAGTAGGCGGCCCGCTGGTGGGGATTCTCGCCGTACGGGAGGTCGAGCACTTTCTCGAAGGCCCGCACGAACAGCGGCGGGAAGTCCTCGCCCTTCTCCTGGAACCAGCGCGCGATCGCCGTGTCGTAGCGGGCCGTATACGCGAACGCCTCGGCGGCGAGGCTCTCGCGGGTCCTCAGCGACAGACGGCCCTGGGACTCACGCATTTCGGCGAGGACGGCATCGTAGCTCTCGGGGCTGACGACCGGCGCCGCGAAGGCGGAGTTCTTCGCGGCCGCCCGGATCATCGTCGGACCGCCGATGTCGATGTTCTCGATCACCTCGGGGTCCGTGACCCCACGCTGTGCCGCGGTGCGCTCGAACGGATACAGGTTCACGCACACCAGATCGACAAATTCGACGTCCTGCTCCTGGGCCGCCCGCATGTGCGACTCGTCATCGCGCACCGCCAGGAGGCCCGCGTAGAGCTTGGGGTGCAGGGTCTTCACGCGACCGTCCATGATCTCCGGGAAACCGGTGAAATCCGAGATTCCGCGTAGCGGCACGCCGGCCTCGGACAGGGTCCGAGCGGTGCCTCCCGTGGAGATGATCTCGATCCCGAGCTCGGACAGACCCCGCGCGAATTCGACGATGCCCGTCTTGTCGGAGACGGAGAGCAGGGCGCGCGCCACGCGGACGTCCCCTGGCCTGACCGGTGCGGCGCCGGCGGCGGGGTCGACGATGTGCTCCATTGGGGGCGACTCTACCGGTCCACGATCACGTGACGCGGGTTGCTTGGGTCGAACCGGACGGCACCGGCGGCGATCACTCGGACCGCCTCGGGCAGGAGCTGATGCTCGATCGGATGCAGGCGCTCGAGCACTTCGGCCGGCTCGCGGGCATCGGGGAGCTCGATCGCGCGCTGCAGGATCACTGGCCCCGTGTCGACGCCCTCGTCGACGAAGTGGACCGTGACGCCGAACACCTTGACGCCGTACTCGAGCGCCTGCTCGACGGCACCGATACCCGGAAAGGCGGGCAGCAGCGCAGGATGGACATTGATCACCCGGCCGGGAAAGCGGCTCAGGAACTCAGGGCTCAGCAGCTGCATGTACCCGGCGAGCACCACGAGCTCCGTCTCCCGCTCGGCCAGCCACGACGCCATCGCGCGGTCACGTCCGGCCCGGTTCTGGTCAGCGCCGAGCACGAACGCCTCGGCGGCCACCCCGGCGGCGCGAGCGCGCTCGAGCGCCTGCGCGGCCGGCCGATCCGAGGCCACCGCGACCAGCTCGACGCCCTCGCGGCCGTGCACCCGGTCGATCAGCGCCTGCAGGTTGGTGCCGGCGCCCGAGGCGAGGACCGCGACCCTCATGCCGCCCGGAGCTTGGGGAAGCGCCCGCCGGTCGACCGCAGCGTCCCGGCGGCGAGCAGCTCGTCAACCCGGCCGAGCACGTGCTCGGCGCGGAGGTGCGCGAACGTCCCGTAGGAGGACAGGTGATCGTAGGCATGCTCGGCGATCACCTTCGAGCGGCCGCCGCGCAGGATCTCGACCGCGCGCGTACGTCCGACCGCAGGCCGGGCGGTGTGCACCACCTCGAGGATCGCGTCGTCGAGCGCGGCCGGCAGGTCCGCGGGCAGGTCCGCGGGCGGGCAAAGCCGGGCCACCGGCCCGGCTCCGGACCGAGTCCGGACGGCTTTCGGGCCGGGGGCCGGCGCTGCCGGGACCGGTGGCAGCACGGCCGGGTCGCAGGCGTCGCAGCACGGAACGGCCGGGGTCGGCGGCGAGCGGTCGCCGAAGTGGCGAAGCAGGGCCTGGCGGCGGCACTGCGAGCGTTCCACGTAGTCCCACACGGTCCGGTACTGACGCCAGCGGATCTGCGCGGCCTCTCGCACTGATGCCCGGCTCCTCGCGAGTGCCCGGCCGTCCCAGGCCGCGAGCAGGCATCCGGCTGCACGGTCGGGCGGTGCCGGCTCGGGTCCGACCATGCCGGCGCGGGCGAAGTGGCCGATGATCGCCCGCACGTTCTCATCGTCGGTCTTCGGCCCGACGGTGGCGGCGAGCTCCGCCAGCGCCACGTTGTACCGGCCGTCGGCCCCAGCCCAGCGCAGGCGCTCCGCCACCCGGTCCAGCGCGCCGTCCTCGATGCGAGCGCGCTGGATGAAGAACACGTGCAGTCCCTTGTCGCGCTGCTCGGCGAACAGCAGGCACCTGGCGGGGTCACCGTCGCGGCCGGCGCGACCCGCCTCCTGGTAGTAGGCCTCCAGGGACTGCGGCACCGAGGCGTGGCAGACCGTGCGCACGTCGGCCTTGTCGATCCCCATCCCGAACGCGTTGGTGGCCACGATCACCCGGACCCGGCCGGACATGAAGCGCTCCTGCGTCGAGGCCCGGCGCTGGCGATCGAGCCCGGCGTGGTAGGCCGGGACGTCCTCCCCCAGCGTGGACGCCAGCATGCGGGCCAGGCGCTCGCTGGCGTTGCGCGTGCCCGCGTACACGATCGCCGGAAGCGCGCCCGGTTCACGCAATGCCGCTGCGATCCCCCGGTGCTTGTCGGACTCGTTGGCGCTCGGGACGACAGCGAAGGTCAGGTTCGGCCGGTCGAAGCCGGTGGCGATCCGGACCGGATCGCGGAGACGGAGCCGGCGCGCGATGTCATCCGCCACCTGCGGGGTGGCCGTCGCGGTCAGCGCCACGGTTGCCCTCGCGTTCACCCGGGCGGCGGCGTCGGCCAGCGAGAAGTAATCGGGGCGGAAATCGTGCCCCCACTGGGAGACGCAATGGGCTTCGTCGACGACGAACAGCCCCACCCGCACCTTGCGCAGCGCGTCCACGAAGCCCCGGGCCGCGAACCGCTCCGGCGCGACGTACAGGAGGCTCAACTCCGACTGCAGTGCGCGGCGGATGACCTCGGCGTTCGTGGCCGCGCCGCGCTGGGCGTTGACGAGGGCGACGCGCCCCGGAGCGATCGTGCCGAGCGCGTCCACCTGATCCTGCATCAGCGAGACCAGCGGAGAGACCACCAGCGTCAGGTCGTCGCGCATCAGCCCCGGGAGCTGGTAGCAGAGCGACTTGCCCGATCCGGTGGGCATCACGATCAGCGAGTCTCGATCCTCGAGCGCCGCGGCCACCGCCTCCTGCTGACCGGGGCGGAAGTGGTCGAACCCGAAGGTCCGGCGCAACGCGTCGCGAGCGTCCATCGGCGCCGACGATACTGCCGGGGTCGGCTGGCCGAACGCCCGCGGCGTCCGCCCCCGCGCGCCGCGATCAGGCCCGGACGAGCGGCAGCGCCGACTCGAGCGCGAACTTGCCGCTCGCGTCCTCGCTGCCGGCCAGCGGATACTCGCCGGTGAAGCACGCGTCGCAGTGTGTGCCGCGGGACCCGCCCACGGCCTGGTAGACGCCCTTCATCGACAGGTAGTGCAGCGAGTCCGCGCCCAGCTCGGTCGCCACCTCGTCGACCGAGCGTCCGTGGGCGATCATCTCCTCACGCGTGGACATGTCGATGCCGTAGTGACACGGGTGCTTGATCGGGGGGGCGGAGATCCGCAGATGCACCTCGGCCGCCCCTGCCTGACGCAGCATCTGCACGATCTGCCGTGTGGTGTTGCCGCGGACGATCGAGTCGTCGACCACGATCAGGCGCTGGCCGGCCACGACCTCGGGCAACGGGTTGAACTTCAGCCGCAGGCCCTGGCGCCGGAGCTCCTGTCCGGGCTGAATGAACGTTCGCGCCACGTACCGGTTCTTGATGAAGCCGTCGTCCTGAGGCAGCTCGGCGGCCCGGGCCAGCCCCCGCGCGGCGGCGTTGCCGGAGTCCGGCACGGGGATCACGAGATCGGCCTCCACCGGCGCCTCACGCCACAGGATCTCGCCCATCTTGGCTCGCGCGACCTGCAGCACGGTTCCGCCCATGCGCGAATCGGGGCGAGCGAAGTAGATGTACTCGAACACACAGAACGCCCGTCGCTCGGACGGCGCCACCATCTGCGAGCGCACCCCCCGCGAGGAGAAGGTGACCATCTCGCCCGGTTCCACCTCGCGCAGGAACTTGGCCCCAATCAGGTCGAACGCGCATGATTCGCTGGCCACGCAGTAGGCGGGCCCGCCGAGCACCGCATCATCGAGCTCGCCCAGCGCCAGCGGGCGCAGCCCGTGCGGATCGCGAAAGGCGACCACCTGATCATCGGTCATGACCACGGTCGAGAACGCGCCCTGGAGGCGGGGCAGCACGTCGGCGACCGCGTCCTCGATCTGCTCGGCGGGATGGGTCTCGAGCAGCGCGGCGATGATCTCGGAGTCCGACGTGGAGCGAAACGGGACGCCTTGCGCGCGCAGCTCCGAGTGGAGCTCGACGGCGTTGATCAGGTTCCCGTTGTGGGCCAGGGCAAGGGTGCGCTGGTCGTTACGGACGATCGGCTGGGCGTTCTCCCACTGCGAGGAGCCGGTGGTCGAGTAGCGGACATGGCCGACGGCCATGTCTCCGATCAGCGATCGCAGCGTGTGCTCGTCGAACACCTGGGCCACGAGGCCCTGATCGACCACGGCCATGATGTCGCCGCCGCGCACGGCGGTCGCGATCCCCGCTGACTCCTGACCCCGGTGCTGCAACGCGAACAGCGCAAAGTAGGCGAGACGAGAAACGTCGCGTTCCGGCGCATAGATGCCGAACACCCCGCACTCGTCTCGCGGCCCATCGCGATGATCGTTCAAATCGGGCATGACGGATCAGAACATGCCTAGCCGCGCGGCCGGACTTCTTTCAAGGCTACCAGTGGTGGAACTCGGCGTTTACGCAAACTGGACGAGGCCGCCCTCGCGCGCCGCGCGAAGCTCGGAAAGTGCGACCTTGAACTGGACCGCTCCGGCGCTCAGCTCGAGCGCATCGCCGCCGACGCGGCCGATTACCCTCAGCCCGGGCAGGGCCGCGCCGCGGAGTGCCGCCTCCGCGCCAGAGACGATGAACGCCCGGCCCGGAGCCTCGCCGAACAGCTCCGCATCCCCGCCCTCTCCGGCGAGCGCGACCTCGGCCCCGAGGCCACCGGCGAGACACGCCTCCGCGAGGGCCACCGCGAGCCCGCCCTCGGCGACGTCGTGCGCGCTCGCCAGCGCCCCCGAGCGGACTGCCTCGCGCACGGCGGCGTGGGTGGCAGCGGCCGACGCGCGGTCGAGATCCGGCAGCGGGCCTTCGGGCGCCGCTCCGCGTAGCTTGGCCAGCTCGGAGCAGGCCAATCCCGGCGTGAACGAGCCCACGATCGCGATCGCGTCGCCCTCGTGAGCTAAGCCGAGCCGTCCGGCACGCGCGGCGTCCGGGAGCTTTCCCACCATGCCCACGACGGGCGTCGGGAAGATCGGGCCCGTGGGGGCCTCGTTGTACAGCGACACGTTCCCGCCCACCACCGGGATGGTGAGCGCCTCGCAGGCCTCCGCGAGTCCCTCGACCGCCTCGGTCAGCTGCCAGGCGACGTGCGGCTTCTCGGGATTGCCGAAGTTCAGGCAGTTGGTGAGCCCCAGCGGCTCGGCGCCGACGCAGGCGAGGTTCGCGGCGCACTCGAACACGACCTCGGCGGCTCCCCGCCGGGGGTCGCCCGCCACGCGGCGCCCATTGCCGTCGATCGAGACGGCGATCGCGCCCCGGCCCAGATCGAGCACCGCCGCGTCCGCCGCGTCGGGCCGGCGCACGGTGCGCGACTGCACGATGCAGTCGTACTGCTCGAACACGGGGCGGCGGGAGGCGATGTTGGCGCTGGCCAGCAGCGCGAGCAGCAACTCATCCGGCGTCTCACCCCCGTGCAGAAGCGGCGGCGGGGCCGCGTACAGCGGCCGGTCGGGCGCGGCCGGGTCGAGGTCATACAGCGGGCAGTCGTCGACGAGCGCCGCCACCGGGATCTCGGCCTCCACCGTCTCCCCGCGGAGCACGCGCAGCTCCGCGCCTGCGGTCACCTCGCCGATCGGCGTGGCCAGCGTCTCCCAGCGCTCGCACACGGCCAGCACCTCCGCGACGCGATCGGGCTCGACCACGCCTAGCATCCGCTCCTGCGACTCGGAGATCATGATCTCGAAGGACTCCATCCCGGGCTCGCGCAGCGGCACCTTCGCGACGTCGATGTCGAGGCCAACCTCGCCCTTGCTGGCCATCTCGGCGCTGGAGGAGGTGAGCCCGGCCGCACCGAGGTCCTGGAGCGAGACCAGCAGCCGGCGATCGAGCAGCTCCAGCGAGCATTCGAGCAGCTTCTTCTCGGCGAACGGGTCGCCGATCTGAACCGAGGGCCGCTTGGCGTCATCAGCCTCGCCGAGCTCCGCGCTGGCCAGGACCGATGCACCGCCGATCCCGTCGCGCCCGGTCAGCGCGCCCAGCAGGACCAGCACGTTGCCGGGACCCGCCGCGGCGCTGCGAATCAGGCGTTCCCGGGGGGCGAGGCCCAGGCACATGGCGTTGATCAGGCAGTTCTGCTCGTAGGAGGACTCGAAGTAGATCTCGCCGCCAACGGTCGCCACCCCGATCGAGTTGCCGTAGTGGCCGATCCCCGCCACCGCCCGCTCGAGCAGGAAGCGCGAGCGCGCGCTGGTCGCCGGCTCGCCGAAGCGCAGCGAGTCCAGCACGGCGATCGGGCGGGCGCCGACGGCGAACACGTCGCGCAGGATCCCCCCAACCCCGGTGGCCGCGCCCTGAAACGGCTCGACGGCGCTGGGATGGTTGTGGGACTCGACCTTGAACGCCACCGCGATCCCGCCGCCGACGTCGACCACGCCGGCGTTCTCGCCCGGACCGAGCAGCACGTGGGGCCCCTCGGTCGGAAGCCGGCGCAGCAGCTTCTTGGAGTGCTTGTAGGCGCAATGCTCGGACCACATCAGGGAGAACATCGCCAGCTCGACATGGCCGGGCTCACGGCCGAGCTTCGCGACGATCAGCTCGTATTCGGCGTCTGTGAGACCCAGCTCACGATGGCGCAACGACGCCGCCTCGCTAGACCGAGATGCGGTCGGCAACCTGGGCTCGCATCGACTCGAAGATCGTCAGGCCGTCGGCGGAGCCCGTGAGCGGGTCGACGGCGTGCTCGGGGTGCGGCATCAGCCCGAACACGTTCCCGGCCTCGTTCGCGACCCCCGCGATGTCGCGAGCCGAGCCGTTCGGGTTCTGGGCCGGCGCGTAGCGGAGCAGCACCTGTCCTGCCGCCTGCAGCCGGTCGAGCTCGGCCTCGGGGGCATAGAAGCGGCCGGTCGTGTGCTTGACCGGGATCGACAACCGGCTCCCGGCCGTGGCCGCGCACGTGAACGCGGTATCGCTGCGCACCACTTCGAGCCCGACCTGCCGGCAGATGAAGCGCAGCGACACGTTGGGCAGCAGCGCTCCCGGCAGCAGGCCCGCTTCGCACAGCACCTGGAATCCGTTGCAGATGCCCAGCACCAGGCCGCCCGCGCGGGCGAACTCGGCCACCTCCTCCATGACCGGCGCAAACCGGGCGATCGCGCCGGCCCGCAGATAGTCGCCGTAGGAGAACCCACCCGGCACGATCACGGCGTCGACGTCCTGCAGATCGCGCTCGGCGTGCCACAGCATCGCCGCCTCTCCCACCCGCTCCGCGGCCAAGAGGGCGTCGACGTCGTCGCAGGATCCGGGGAAGCGGACGATCCCGAACTTCATCGCGCGCCGGGCCTCACGACGCCTCGACGATCTCGTAGTCCTCGATCAACGGGTTCGAGAGCAGCTTCTCGCACATCTCGGGCAGGTGAGCCGGGTCCTCGACGTCGAGCTCGATCAGCCGGCCCACGTGGACGTTGCGTACGCCGGAGAAGCCGAGCGCCGGCAGCGCGCGCTCCACGGCCTGGCCTTGTGGGTCGAGGATCCCCGCCTTCGGTCGCACCAGTACTCTGGCCCGCATCAGTGTTGCCTCGCCGCGATCACGTGGCCTGCGGTCAGGACTCCGCCCGGCGCAGCCACTCGGCGAACGGCTCGCCGGCCATCAGCTCGTAGGCCTCGATGTACTTCTGGTGCGTGCGCTCGACGACGCCGGCTGGGATCGCCGGCGCCGGCGGCCGGCGATCCCAGCCGGTCGATGAGGCCCAATCGCGCACGAACTGCTTGTCGAAGCTGGGCTGGGAGCGGCCCGGGGCGTAGCTGTCCGCGGGCCAGAAGCGCGAGGAGTCCGGGGTGCAGACCTCATCCCCCACCACCAACGTACCCGCCTGGTCGAGGCCGAACTCGAACTTGGTGTCGGCCAGGATGATCCCGCGTGAGAGCGCGTGCTCAGCCGCCCGTTGGTAGAGCGCGATCGACACCTCGCGCAGGCGCTCGGCCAGCCCGCGGTCGCCGATCAGCTCCACCGCGCCTTCGAAGTCGATGTTCTCGTCGTGCCCCACGTCCGCCTTGGTGGCCGGGGTGAAGATCGGCTCCGGCAGGCGGTCGGACTCGAGCAGGCCTCCGGGAAGCTCGATCCCGCAGACCGCGCCAGTTTGCTGGTAGTCCTTCCAGCCTGAGCCGCTGAGATAGCCGCGGACGACGCATTCGACCGGGAGCATGTCGAGCTTGCGCACGACCAGCGCCCGGCCCCGTGCCTCTTCGGGCACCCCATCGGTGTAGGAGATCAGGTGGTTGGGGACGATCTCCGAGGCGAGGTCGAACCACATGACCGAGATCCCCGTGAGCACCTTGCCCTTGTCCGGGATCGGCGTCGGATGGACCACATCGTAGGTCGAGATCCGGTCGCTGGCCACCATCAGCAGCGTCTCGCCGAGATCGTACATCTCGCGCACCTTTCCGGAGGCGAGGAGCGGCAGGTCGGCGAGGGTGGTCACGGGCAGCGATGCTAGCAACGGCAGCGGCGCCCATCCGGGCCCGATCAGGCGATCGAATCGAGCCGCCCGACGATCGCATCGGCATAGCGGACGTAGGGCCGGTAGTCGAAGATCGCGTCGAGCTCGAGGCCCTCACCGGCCGGGTCCGCCGCCAGCAGCTCGCGCAGCTGAACCCGCTCGTCGAGCGCCTGCTGGGCCAGGCGCTGGACGCTGCGGTAGGCCTCGTCGCGTCCCCGCCCGCGCTCGACGAGGGCAAGCAGGACCCGCTGGGAGAAGAGCGCGCCGCAGGTCAGCTCGAGGTTCGAGCGCATGCGGCCGCTGTTGATCACCATCCCCTCGGCCAGCGCGATCACCCGGCGCTGCAGGTGGTCGATCAGGATCGTCGAGTCGGGCAGGATGACGCGCTCAACGGAGGAGTGCGAGATGTCGCGCTCGTGCCACAGGGCCACGTTCTCCAGCCCGGCCTGGGCGTTTCCGCGCAGCAGCCGCGCAAGGCCGGTGACCTGCTCGGACTTGATCGGGTTGCGCTTGTGGGGCATCGCGCTCGAGCCCTTCTGCCCGGCGGCGAACGGCTCCTGGAGCTCGCCGACCTCAGTCCGGGCCAGATGCCGGACCTCGGTCGCGAAGCGCTCCAGACCGGCGCCGGCGAGTGCGATCGCCTGCAGCAGCTCGGCGTGCCGGTCGCGGGCGACGACCTGCGTCGAGACGGGCTCGCGCTCGAGGCCGAGACGACCGAGCACCCGCTGCTCGAACTCGGGCGAGGTGGCCGAATACGTACCGACCGCCCCGGAAATGGCCCCCACGGCCGCCTGCTCGAACGCGCGCTGCAGGCGCCGGGCATTGCGATCGGCTTCGAACGCGAAGCCGGCGAGCTTGATCCCGAACGTCGTCGGCTCAGCATGGATCCCGTGGGTCCGGCCGATGCACAGCGTGTGCACGTGCTCGCGCGAGCGCGCGGCGAGCACCTCGAGGAGCCGGCGCGAGCCGGGCAGCACCTGCTCGCCGGCGCGGCGCAGCTGCAGCGCAAGCCCGGTGTCGAGGACATCGCTGGAGGTCAGGCCATGGTGGATCCAGCGACCCGCCGGACCCGCCGAGGCCGCCAGCACGTCGACGAACGCGGCGGTGTCGTGATCGGTGACCTTCTCGCGCTCGTTGATCTCCTCGACGGTGAAGGTGGCCGCGCGGATCGCCTCCAGCTCCTGCGCCGTGGGTCCCTCCATCTCCTCGCAGGCCGCGACCTCCACCTCGCGCATCGCCGCGAAGCGCGCCTCGTCGGACCAGATGGCGCCCAGCTCGGCGCGGGTGTAGCGGGGGATCATGACGACACGTCTTGTAGCACCCGCGGGGCGCTCGCGACCGTCCTGCGGCCGGCGAGATCGCATGACAGCGGCAGCGTGTCCGCGTCCGCCGTGATCCGCCGCGGTTGCCCCGCGGCCCCCTCAGCCACCGGCTAGCTGCACGGCCTTCACGATCAGAAGCGCGATCGAGAGGATCAGATACCCCTGCAGCGTGAGCATTGCCACCTTGCGCCCGCTCGACCATTCCGGGCGCGCGAGCAGGGCCAGCGGCGGCATTGTCCATTGCTCCTTGGGGACCTGCGGCGTCGTCTCGATCACCGTGACGGCCTCCGCCCCCTTGCGCGAGCGCAGCGCGACCAGCCCGAACGCGATCAGAATGACGGCCATCGCCGCCCCGCCGATGAGCGCCACCTTGGTCACGTCGATCGCGGGGAACAGGGTGGTCAGCATCAGGATCAGCGACAGCAGCACCAGCACCGCGACGATCACGCTGGCCAGCGCGTTCAGCCACGGCTTGTTCCGCCACGGCCCCAGCACCTCGCGATCGTTGCACAGCAGCAGCAGGAACATGCTCGCGCTGGGGAGCAGCACCCCGGCCAGGGCCTGGACCGCGAGCGTGATCACGCCGAGCGGGGCACCCGGAATCAGGACGATCGCCGCGGCGCCGGCGATCAGCGCTCCGAAGATGAGGTAGAAGCCTTGCTCCTCCTTGAAGCTGCGGTGCAGCGAGCTCTTGGTCCCGAACACGTCCCCGAACGCATAGCTCGTCGACAGGGTCAGGGCGCCGGCGCCGATCAGCGATGCGTTCAGCAGGATGACGGCGAAGAAGGCGCCGGCAGTCGATCCGAGGACGTGCTCGAGCCCGGACGCGGTCGCACCCGCATCGGTGAAGTGGCCTGCGTACGGCGTGCCTCCGAACGCGAACGCGGAGATGCAGATCAGCGCTCCCGCCCCCAGCACGACGATGAAGGCTCCGATCCAGGTGTCGAGCCGCTCGTAGTTGATCCAGCGGGGCGTGATCCGCTTGTCGATGATGTTCGACTGCTGGAAGAACAGCTGCCACGGGGCCACGGTGGTCCCCACCATGGCGATGATCAGCAGCACGGCGCTCGAGGTCGCGCCGCCCTGGATGCCGGGCACGAACAGGTCGTGACCGATGCTCCCCGAGTGCGGCTTGGCCATGAAGAACAACGGCACCACGAGCAGGTTCATGAACACGAACACGAACATCGAGCGCTCCCAGAAGCGGAAGCTGCCGCTGGCGGTGATCGCGATCAGACCCGCGGCCGCGATCGGCACGGCGACGTACTTGGAGACCCCGAAGTAGCCGAGCGCGAGGCTGACACCGATGAACTCGGTGACGACCGTGAGGAAGTTGAGCAGGAACAGGTCCCCGACCGAGAACCAGCCCCAGAAGCGACCGAAGCGCTCCATGATCAGCCTGGCGTGGCCGACGCCCGTGACCGCCCCGAGGCGGACGACCATCTCCTGGTTGACGATCAGCACCGGGACCAGCAGCAGCAGCACCCACAGCAGGCTGGTGCCGTAGTTCTGGCCCGCCTGCGAATAGGTCGCCACCCCGCCGGCGTCGTTGTCGCCGACCATCACGATCAGGCCGGGACCGATGATCGCGAGCAGCGCGAGCGCCTTCGAGCGCAGATTGCGGTGCCCGTCGTCGTGCTGCCGGATGGTCCCGAACGCGCCCTTGATGTCCCCGACGTGCGCGGAGTCGAGCACCGCGCGCTCGCGCGGCCCAGGCGGCGCGACCGGCGTCGACGGCTCTGTCGTCATCTGCTCGACCTCCTTTCCGATCCGGGTCGCAACGCACGCGGCCGAAGCGGAGGTCCTGCGGCAGCCGGGGTCAGGCGCCGGCGAGCGCGGTGAACCTCACGGCAACAGCCGCGAGCCTGCTACTTCGCGGTAGCTCGGTGTCCTGGTGCGTGCCTTGATCACTCATCGCATGAATCCTCTGAAAACCGCCGGTGCGGCGGCCTGCACGAGGGTACCAGCGGAGGCGTTGTGGTACCAGGAAACGGAGTCAGCTGCGGGCGAGCCCGAAGCGCCGGCGCCACTCGGTGGGCAGCATCTGCTCGAGCACGTCGTCCACCGCGACCACGCCCAGCGGCTTGTTCTCCGCGTCCACCACCGGCATCGCCATCAGGTTGAAGTCCGTCATCAGGCACGCGACCTCCGGCAGGTCGGTCTCAGCGGAGACCATCGGCACCGCGCTCTCGATCAGCTCGGACACCTTGCTCTGGGCCGGGGCCCGCACCAGCTCGGCGAGCGAGACCGCTCCCACCAGCACGCCGGCGCCATCGACCACGAACCCGATCGCCTCCTGCTGGGGCGCCAGCTCGCTGGTCCGTACGGCGTCGAGGGCGTCGGCCACCGATGTGGTGGCGCCGAAGGACAGGAAGTCGGGGTTCATCAGCCCGCCGGCGGTCGACGGGTTGTAGCCGAGCAGACCCTTGATCTTGCGCTGCTTGGCCGGCGGGAGCAGGTTCAGCACCGCGACCCGGCGGTCCTGCTCGATCTCGAGCAGCAGGTCGGCGGCATCGTCACTGGCCATCCGCGCCAGCACGGCCGCCGCCTCCTCGTCGGAGCGCTCGCGCAGGAACTCGGCCTGATGCTCGTCGTTGAGCTCCTCGAACACGTCGGCCTCGAGCTCCTTGTCGTGACCGACGGCCTTCAGGATCTCCTCTCCCTGCTCGTGCGAGGCGGCCTCGACCAGGTCGGCGATCTGCGCCGGATGCAGGCGCGCAAGCCGGCGGTGGGCCAGCCGCAGCCTCGACGTGGGCACGTGGCTGACGAATGGCTCCATGTCGCGCCAGGGGACGAACTGGGGGTGCTCGCCCGAGTGGGTGCGGAAGCGCCGCGGGCGCAGGCGCGCCAGCCGCGCGCTCAGGCTGGGATCGATTCCGGCCACCCGCCAGGTGCCCTGGTCGCAGATCAACTCAACCTCGCGGGCCCGGACCAGGCGAGCGGTGTCGACGTTGATCAGGCTGCGGTCGAGGATGTCCGAGCGCAGCAGCACCTCTCCGGGGCGGCGGTCGAACTGGGCCAGGTTGAGCTTGGTCGTCGCGGTGCGGGCCGCGGCCGGCCCCAGCCGCTCGATCCGGTCAGCCGGGACGAACATCTCACGGCCGCCGATGCGGGCCTTGAGCCCGGTGACCGGGGGGAGGCCCTCATCGAGGTCCAGGCGCGCGATCACGTCCTCGACTCGCCCGAGCCGCTCGCCCGCGGAGTCCAGCAACGGGCTCCCTGCCACCGACGAAAGATGGACGATCGATTCGGGCATCAGCCGTGTCCGCACAGGCTAGCGCGGCCTGGGGCAGCACACGGGATCGGGCGCAAGCGGCCCGTCAACGGCCAGGCTGTGACGACGCACGTACGCGGCGACAAAGCTCACGCGGCGAGAATGCGAGCGGCGAGCACGGCCGCGTTCCGGGCCGCGTCGACTCCGACGCAGGCGACCGGAACCCCCGGGGGCATCTGCGAGATCGACAGCAGCGCGTCGAGGCCCCCGGCGACCGAGGTGCGGCTGGTCAGAGGCACGCCGATCACCGGCAGCTCGGTGTGCGCGGCGACGACCCCGGGCAGCGCGGCCGACAGCCCAGCGCCGGCGATGATCACCCTCAGGCCGCGGAGCTTGGCGTTCTTCGCATAGTCGGCCACCTTGTCCGGCTCGCGGTGGGCCGACATGACCCTCACCTCACAACCGATCCCGCGCTCGGTGAGCTCCTTCTCCGCCGCCTCCATCGCGGGCAGGTCGCTCTTGGACCCCATCACGATCCCGACCCTCGGCGCGTCGACCTCCAGGTCCTCGAACTCCGCGTCGGGCTCGGTCAGGGTCTGCGGCCGGGTGTCCGGCTGTTCGGTCATGCCCCCACCCCGAGGGCGATGTCGCGACGGATCTGCTTGCCCGCGAACTCGATCATGTCCGCGGCAGCATAAGCGGCGGCGCGGGCAGCAGCCGTGTCGGGCCCGAGCGCCGTCACTCCCAGCACCCGCCCGCCGGCGGTGACGAGATCCCCGTCGCCGGTCCGTGCGGTGCCGGCATGGGTCACGTCGATTCCCGCCGGGATCCGCTCCAGGCCGGTGATCACGTCGCCGTGCGAGGCGGTCTCCGGATACCCGGCGCTGGCCAGGACGAGGGTGACAGCGCTCGCGGCGGCCCACTCGAGCTCGATGGCACCGAGTCCGCCGGGGGTGCTCGCCGCCTGCAGCAGCGCCAGCAGGTCGCAGCGCAGCCGGGGGAGGATCGCCTGGGTCTCGGGATCGCCGAAGCGGACGTTGAACTCGAGCACCATGGGCCCGTCCCCGGTCAGCATAAGCCCGGCGTAGAGCACGCCGTGAAAGGCGATTCCGCGCCGGGACAGCTCATCGAGCACCGGCTGGTGGACCGCGCGGCAGATCTCCTGGGCCTGCTCGGCGCCGATCGCGGGCACCGGCGAGTATGAGCCCATGCCGCCGGTGTTCGGCCCCCGGTCGCCGTCGAAGATCCGCTTGTAGTCCTGGGCGGAGGCGAGCGGGACGGCGCTGCGGCCGTCGCACAGCGCCAGCAGCGAGAGCTCCTGGCCCTCGAGATGTTCCTCGACGACGACCTGCTGGGTGCCGAACCGATGCTCGACGAGCAGCCGATGAAGCGTCTGGAGAGCCTGCGCCTCGTCCTCCGCAATCACGACCCCCTTGCCGGCGGCAAGCCCGTCGGCCTTGATCACCACGGGATAGCGCTCGATCGCGCCCATCCCCGAGTCGACGTCGCTGACCACCTGGTAACGGGCAGTGGGGATGCCGGCCGCAGCCATGATCTCCTTCGAGAACGTCTTCGAGCCTTCGAGCTCGGCGGCGGCGGCGCTGGGACCGAAGCTGCGGATCCCGGCGGCCAGCAGCGCGTCCGAGAGCCCTGCCACCAGCGGCGCCTCAGGGCCGACCACCACCAGGGTCACGTCGTTTGCCAGTGCGACCGCAATCAGACCGTCGACGTCGTCTGCCCTGACGTCGATCACCCGGGCATCGGCGGCGATGCCGGCATTACCGGGCGCACACAGGATCTCCGGATTCTGTGGCGAGCGGGCGAGCGCGTGGACCAGGGCATGTTCGCGACCGCCGGCGCCGACGACGAGCACTCGCGGCCGCCGCGGCGCGCCGGGCCGCAGATCGCCGGGGGGCGGTGCGCCGGGGGCGTCAGATCGAGCCAATGAAGTCGTCGATCGGGATCGCGCTCAGCGTCTCGAACCGGGCCGTACCTCGCGAGCCGAGCTCGAGCGAGACCCGGGCCATCGTCGCCTCGTCCGGTGCCTCGACGACGTTCACGAAGTCGAACCGCCCCAGCGTCGCCCACTGCGCCTTGACCGTCGCCCCGAGCTGCTCGAGCTCGCGATTGACCTCGCGAATGCGGGTGGGGTTGTTCTTGATCGTCTGCACGCCGTCCGGCGTGAGCGTCGACAGCATGATGTACGTAGGCACTCCGACCTCCTTTTCAGCCCGATGGTGCGCCACTTTTACCCGATCCGCGTCGCTGGAGTCCGCGCGACCCGGCCTGCGCGTGCAGCCGCGGATCGGCAACATGGCCGCCCTGCCGGCCTTCGGCTCCCGATCAGCGCGCGGTCGGGACGCTCAGGTCCTACACGACCGCCGGCGCCGGCGCGCGCTCCAGGACGAGCTCGCCATCGACAGCTTCCACGGTCACCACGTCGCCGGCCACGAAGCGCCCCTCGAGGATCGCCAGCGCGAGCTGGTCGACCAGACGCTTCTGGATCACCCGCTTCAGCGGGCGGGCCCCGTAGGTCGGGTCGTAGCCGAGGTTGCCCAGCAGCGTCCTCGCCCCGTCGGTCAGCTCGATGTCGATCTCGCGCTCACGAACCCGCTGGACCAGGCGCTCGACCTGAAGATCGACGATCTCCGAGATCTGCTCGCGGGTCAGCGGCTGGAACTCGACGATGTCGTCGAGGCGGTTGATGAACTCGGGCCGAAAGTGGCCCTCCGCGCCCTGGCGGCCGCCGGGGATGTTCGAGGTCATGATCAGGACGGTGTTCTTGAACGACACCGTTCGACCCTGTCCGTCGGTCAGCCGGCCATCGTCCATCACCTGCAGCAGCGTGTTGAACACGTCGGGGTGCGCCTTCTCGATCTCATCCAGCAGCACCACCGTGTACGGGCGGCGGCGGACGGCCTCGGTCAGCTGGCCGCCCTCCTCGTAGCCGACATAGCCGGGTGGAGCGCCCACGAGCCTCGAGACCGCGTGCTTCTCCATGTACTCCGACATGTCGATCCTGACCATCGCGTCCTGGGTGTCGAACATGAACTCCGCCAGCGCCCGCGCCAGCTCGGTCTTGCCGACCCCGGTCGGGCCGAGGAACAGGAAGCTGCCGATCGGTCGATCCGGATCCGACAGCCCCGCGCGCGAGCGCCGGAGCGCGCTCGAGACCGCCGCGACTGCCTCGTCCTGGCCGATCACCCGCTGATGCAGGCGCTCCTCCATGTGCACGAGCTTCTCGATCTCGCCCTCCAGCAGCCGTGACACCGGCACGCCGGTCCACTTCTCGACCACTTCGGCGACATCCTCGGCGTCGACCTCCTCCTTGAGGAACTTGGGCGCGGCGACCGATCCCTCGTGCGCGGCCTCCTCGGCCGCGGCGAGCGCCTTGTGGAGCTCGGGGATCGTGCCGTACTGAAGCTCCGCCGCACGCCCCAGATCGGCCTCGCGCTGGGCGCGCTCGAGCTCGATCCGAGCCTGCTCCAGCTGCTCCTGGAGGTCGGCCACTGCGCCGATCGTGTCCTTCTCGCGCTGCCATTCGGCGTGCATGGCCGCGGAGCGCTCCTTCTCCTCCGCCAGCGCGCGCTGGAGCTGCTCGCGGCGCGCAGCGGTCCCGGAATCGTCATCGTCGGAGCCGAGCGACTGCAGCTCGATCTCGAGCTGCATGATGTGCCGGTCGACCTCGTCGATCTCGGTCGGCTTGGAGTCGATCTCCATCCGGATCCGCGATGCCGCCTCGTCGACCAGGTCGATCGCCTTGTCAGGCAGGAAGCGGTCGGCAATGTAGCGGTGGCTGAGCGTGGCCGCAGCGACCAGCGCCGAGTCCTGGATCCGGACCTTGTGATGGACCTCGTAGCGCTCCTTGAGCCCGCGCAGGATCGCGATCGTGTCCTCGACGCTGGGCTCGCCCACGTAGACGGGCTGGAAGCGCCGCTCGAGGGCCGGATCCTTCTCGATGTGCTTGCGGTACTCATCGAGCGTGGTGGCGCCGACGGCGCGCAGCTCGCCGCGGGCCAGCATCGGCTTGAGCAGGTTAGCTGCGTCGACGGCGCCCTCGCCGGCACCGGCGCCGACGATCGTGTGCAGCTCGTCGATGAACAGGACGACCGTCCCGTCGGCGTCCGCGATCTCCTTGAGCACCGCCTTGAGGCGATCCTCGAACTCGCCGCGGTACTTGGATCCAGCCACCAGGGCGCCGATGTCGAGCGCGATCACGCGCCGGTCACGCAGTCCCTCGGGCACGTCGCCGGACACAATCCGCTGGGCGAGGCCCTCGGCGATCGCCGTCTTCCCGACTCCCGGCTCGCCGATCAGGACGGGGTTGTTCTTGGTGCGCCGCGAGAGCACCTGGATCACACGGCGAATTTCGTCGTCGCGGCCGATCACCGGATCGAGCTTGCCCTGAGCGGCGGCGTCGGTCAGGTCGCGGCCGAACTTCTCCAGCGCCTGGAACTTGTCCTCCGGGTTCTGGTCGGTGACGCGATGCGGGCCGCGCACCTCGGCGATGGCCTTGAGCAGCTCCTCGCGGGTGGCGCCGGCCGACCGCAGCGCGTCGCCGGCGCGGCCGGGATGGGCGGCGAGAGCGAGCAGCAGATGCTCGGCCGAGACGTACTCGTCCTTCAGCTCTCGCGCCTCGGTCTCCGCCGCGCCGATGACCTGCACGAGCTCGCTCGAGCCGCCGGCGGGCTCCCCCGGGTGTCCGGCACTCAGCTTCGGCAGCACGTCGAGCGCCTGGCCGACGGAAGCCCTCACCGCGGCGGGCTCGACCCCGAGCTTGCGCAGCACGGGGACGACGACTCCACCCTCCTGCTCGAGCAGGACCGCGAGCAGGTGCTCGGGAGTGGTCTGCGGGTTACGACGCTCGTCAGCCAGCCGCTGGGCTGCCTGGAGCGCCTCCTGGGATTTGATCGTGAAGCGATCGGGATGCATGTATCGGTTTCCGTTGTCTCGGTTTCAAAAGGTTCGATGCCCTGGCAAAGATCTAAGTCTTACTGACTTAGATTGTGACAGGAATCGGTTGCCTCCACAAGGGTCGATTCCCGCGCCCGCTCGGGGTGCATCAGCCCTGCGTGAGGTACGTCGCGCGCTCGGCCGGCGTGAAGTCCCG
>JADGPN010000235.1 GCA_017882465.1 Solirubrobacteraceae bacterium | reverse complement strand
ACCATCACCAGATCCACCGAGCCGATCTCGCCAGGGTCATCGGTCGCATCAACGTGCTCCAGATGAAACCGTTCCGGCGCGCCCTCGACGCGAAGCCCGTCGCGCCGGATCGCGTCAAGGTGAGCTCCACGTGCGATGAAGCTGACGTCGCTGCCGCCCTTCGCCAGCAGCGCGCCAAAGTAGCCGCCAAGGCCTCCCGATCCCATCACCGCCACGCGCATCGCCGTGTATCAAACCACGCGGTCCTTCGACCGCAACCGATGCGCGACGATCGCCCGGAACGCGACACCCGCTTTCATGCAACGGCGGACTCCCGCCGCCCGTAGTCACGCACCTGAGTTGCGCGGCCAGCGGGGCGCGTGCAGCTCCGGAGCCCGCCGTGACGGCGGAGCCGGCCGCTGAGGAGCGGAATCCGCGCGTTGCAGGGCGGTGGGTTTCGCGCCTCAGATGCTCGTCGCAGCATCAGAGCAGGGCTCGCGCACGACCCGATCGGGGTCCGAGAGCAATCGTCCGCGCGAGCGGATGACGCCTGAAGTGATCGTGGCCTCCGAGTGGGGGTTGCGCTCCTGGCACTAATCCAGGCGTCGACGAGGGTGTCGGTCCTCGGTTGGGCGTTAGGATCGGGTGGTGGAGTCTGGGGGTTTGCTGGAGCGTGAGCGTGATCTGGCTCGGCTGCGGGGTCTGGTTGATGACGCTGCTGGCGGCCAGTTTCGGATGGGGCTCGTGGAGGGCGCGGCCGGCTCGGGTAAGTCGGTTCTGCTGAGCGCGCTGGGGGTGCACGCCGAGTATCGCGGGTCGAGGGTGCTGCGGGCCTGCGGGCTGGAGCTGGAACGCGCGTGTCCGTTCGGCGTGGTGCGCCAGTTGTTCGAGCCTGCGGTAGCGGAGCTTGAGCCGTCGGTCCGCGATGAGGTGTTTGCCGGCGCCGCGGCGCTCGCGAAGCCGCTGCTGGGCGGTGACGCGGGTCTGCTGTTGGGGAACGTGATGCCTGACGGTGGGTTTTCGCTGCTGCATGGCGTGTATTGGGTGCTGGTCGGGCTGTGCGAGCTTGGCCCGGTGCTGCTGGTGGTGGACGATCTTCAGTGGTGTGACGCGCCGTCGCTGCGGTTCTTGGCGTTCGCGGTGAAGCGGGCCGACGAGCTTCCGCTGCTGGTGGCCGTTGCACGGCGCGAAGCCGACGTTGACGAGGCGTCCGACCCGCTGTTCCCGGCGACGGGTAGGGATGTGTCGGTGATTCGCCCGGCACCGTTGAGTGCGGACGCGATCGGGACGGTGCTGGAGGAAGCGGTTGGCTTCAGGCTGGACGAGGATGTGGTGGCGGAGGCCCAGCGTCTGACCGAGGGGAACCCGCTGTACCTCAGGGAGCTGGCGGAGACGCTTCGGGATGGTGCCGGTGACGGCGACAAGGAGCCGATGGCGAGGCTGCAGCGTGCCGCTCCGGCGGCAATTGACCATCGGGTGCGGCGCGCGCTCGCGGCGTTGGATGCGACTGCCCGAGCGGTTGCGCGGGCGGCGGCGGTGTTGGGCGATGAGGTGCCGCTTCGGCACGCCGCCGCGGTGGCGGGCGCGGAGCCGCAGGACGCGGTCCGGGCGGCGGATGTGCTGGCGCGGGCGAGGATTTTTGCGGTGGGTGAGCCGCTGTGGTTCCGGCATCCGCTTGTGCGCGAGGGTGTGCTCGAGTCGCTCGAGCCACGGGCTCGTGCCGCTGCTCACGCCCGGGCGGCGAGCGTGTTGATTGCTGACGGCGAGTATCAGCAGGCGGCGGTTCATCTTCTGGCCAGTGATCCGGCTGGTGATCCTGTGGCAGTCGCGACGTTGCGGGCGGCTGCTGCTGAGGCGCTGGCTGAGTCGGCGCCGGAGGTGGCCGCGGATTTGCTGCGGCGCGCTCTGCGGGAGCCGCCGGTGCCGGCGGAACGTCCGCTTGTGCTCAAGGAGCTGGCGTTGGTGGAGGCGCGAATCGGCGATCCAGGAGCGCTGGGGCATTTCGAGGAGGCGTTCGCGACCACGTCCTCGCTGGCGGATATGGCTGACGCTGCCGGGCGCTATGCGACGTTGCTGTGCGGCCGCGGCCTGGAGCGGGAGGCCGAGGCGGTGATCGACCGCGTGATCGGGACGGTTGATGATCGTGAGCGGCGGCTGCTGTTGGAGGCTGATCTCTGCACGCTTGCCGCGGTGACCGGGGATGCTACCGCCCGCGCACGGCTTCGGCAGCGGCTTGTGCGAGTCGCGTCGCGTCTGGCGGGGTCGACACCGGCGGAGCGGCTGTTGCTCGGGCTGCGTGCCCATGCGCCTGGCTTGGAGAACTCGGTCACGGAACTGACGGGAGTCGTGAGGGCCGCGCTTGGTGACGGTTTGCTGCTGGCAGAACAGGGGCCGGAGTCACCGGTGTTTCTATTCATGGTCGGAGCGCTGCAGTCGGCCGATCAGCTCGAGCAGGCCGACCGGGAGCTCGCCGCCGCGGTCATCGAGGCGCGGCGGCGGGGCGCGGGGGTCGGGTTCGCGATGGCATCGGGGTTGCTGGGCATCAGTGCCCAAAAACGCGGCCGGTTGCTCGCAGCGGAAGCTGACGCGCGCGCGGCGGTTGAGGTGGCGCGCGAGATGGGATGGCTGGCGTTGTTCCCGTATCCGCTGGCGTGGCTGATCGGGGTGCTCAATGACAGGGGCGAGTTCAGCGAGGCGGAGCGGCTGTTGGAGGCGGACAACCTCGCGGACACGCTGCCCGACGGCGAGGCGTTCACTGAGTTGCTCGGAGCGCGGGGAGCGCTGCGGCTGGCGCAAGGGCAGCGCGAACGGGCGCGGGCCGATCTGCTCGAGTTCGGTGATCGCCTGGCGCGAGAGGCGGATCCGCGGCCACACAACTGGGTGCGGCTGGCGCGGTCGCTGGCGCCGGTGCTGGCAGAAGACGGCCGCGAACGGGAGGCGAAGGAACTTGCCGAGGAGGCGGTCAGGGTGGCGGTGGCGTTCGGTCAGCCGCGGTTCATCGGCACGGCATTGCGCGCTCGCGCGCGCGCCCACGCCGCCGGGCCTGATCTGGTGGACCTGCGACGCGCAGTGGAGGCGTTCGAGCAGATAGAGGCGCCGATCGAGCTCGCGCAGACGCTGGTTGATGTCGGCGCGGTGTTGCGGCGCGCCCGTCAGCCGGCGGCGGCGCGGGAGCCGCTACGGCGCGCGCTCGATATCGCCCGTGCGTGCGGTGCTCGGCCGCTGGCCGTCCGGGCGGAGCACGAGCTGCGGGCGGCCGGCGCGCGGCCACGCCGCGATCGTGTGACGGGCCGAGACGCGCTGACGGCCAGCGAGCATCGCATCGCGCAGCTGGCGATCGAGGGCATGACCAACCGACAGATCGCGCAGGCGCTGTTCATCACCCGCAAGACGGTGGAGACGCATCTCGAGCGTGTGTTTCGTAAGCTCGGGATTCACTCGCGTGCCGAACTGGAGCGCGCGCTGGCGGAGGAAGAGACGTCTGCCCCGGTCGCTTAGCGAGAGAACACTCAGGTTATAGACCGTGTCCAGAAAAGATCAGGGTGCCCTACGTACGCGCGGTCGGCGCAGCGCGGGGATGATCGAGCGCATGGCTGTTTCTCGACACCTTCGCATCAGCATCGGCGTGTACGGTGCCCGCCTGCCGAAGCACCGGATGCCGGCCCGCCCTGCTGGCGGATTTGTCGGTGGCTGCGCTCGCCCGGCACTGTTGGCGTTGGTGCTCGACCCCGCGAGCGAGCCGCCCGCCGGGCAGGTCCAGCTCGGGTGTACCGGGTGGCGATTCTCCAATCGGGTTGAGCTGCTGGAGGCCATCGATTTCGCACGCGAACACGCGGTGCAGGCAGCGTCATGATCCGTCGACCCGCGCTGAGCTTGTCGGCTGCGTCCGCGTCGCTCGCGGCGGTCGTGCTTGCCCTTTCGGCCGTCGCGTCTCCGGCCCAGCAGCCGGTGCGGGAGCTTCGGGTCATCTCGAGTACTCCGAGGCTGCCGAAGACACGGGCGTGTTTGGATCCCGCCGCTGGGCAGCCGGACGTTGACGTTGAGTCAACGATCGCGGTCAATCCGGTGGATCCCGCGAATCTGATCGTGCTGTGGACGCGGGGCCAGTCCGGGTTGCTGAGGCCGGTGGCGGGCGGTTATGCCGTGACGCGTGACGGCGGGCGGACGTGGACGACGGGTGTTCCCAGCCATGTCGATGGCTGTACAGGCAGGCCGGCGTATTCGGCCGCGGGCGCGAATGATGGCTCGGTGGTGTTCGCCCCCGGTGGCGGACGGGTGTACATGCTGGTTGAGTCGGGCCGGTCGATCGGCGCCGGGAAGGTGCCGGGCAACACGCTGTGGATCTACAGCTCCACGGATCGCGGGCGCGACTGGAGCCAGCCGGCCGCGATCGCCGGCGCGTCGCTTGCCACCGGCGTTCCCGATCAGCCGCGACTGGCGATCGACCCTGCCCATCCAGCCAGGCTGTTCGTGTTCTGGCGGCAGATCCCGCCGAGCGGGTTCGAGATCGGAGATCTGAGCGGCACGGCATATGAGGCACGCTCGCAGGACGGCGGGCGGACCTGGTCGGCGCCGCATCAGATCTACGCCCCGCCGACCAGCTTTCCGCAATTCCCGTTCCTCCAGCATCCGTTCGTGCTGGCCGACGGGACGCTGCTCGACGTGTTCGATCAGCAGAACTACCTCAACGCGGTCGGGCTCGAGCATCCGGCCGAGGTGATGGCGATCCGCTCGCTTGACCGCGGCCGGACCTGGTCGGCGCCGGTACCGATCGCCGCGCACTCGCCGTTCCCGTACTTCCCTAACCCCGACGGCGGTCCCAGCGTCCGCGCGCCCGACATGGCGTCCTCGGCGATCGCCCGCGACGGCACCGTGTATGTCGCCTGGGGCGATCGCACCGGGACCAGGCGGCTGCTCCGGATCCTGATTGCACGCTCGCGAGACGGGGGGCGGACGTGGTCGGCGCCGCGGCAGGTCGGGCGGACGAGCACCGTGATCGCGGGCCCGGAGCTGGCCATAACCGGCGACGGCTCGATCGGCGTGCTCTATTACGACGTGCGCCACGACCAGCCAGGCGACCACTTCTGGACGACCGACGTGTACCTCGCGCACTCACACGACGGCGGCGGCCGCTGGCAAGAGAACCACCTCGCCGGCCCGTTTGACCTCGCCAGCAGCCCCGACCGCCGCGGCACGCTGCTGCTCGGCGACAACTTCTACTTCGGCTTGGCCGGCCTCCCGCACGGGTTCGCTGCCGCCTTCCCGATGCCCAGGCCACGAGCCGTCCACGGGCCGACCGACATCTTCTTCGCCCACGTCAACCTCAGGGCGGGCAGGTGAGCCAGGTGCCGGTGAACCATTACGGACGGGGGCTTCCACGTGTCGAACCGACGCAGCGTGCTGACAGAATTCGACGGCCGCGGATCGCGCTCATTCGTCCAGCACCTCGATCTCGCCGTGAACAACGGGCGGGTCACCCTGACTGGGACCGGCACACGGACCGGCGGGACGGGCGCCTACCGGCACGCCCGCGGCAGCTTCAAGCTCAGCGGCGGCGGCCCGATTCGCGGCGTGCTGACAAGCCACCTCAAAGGCTCGATCAGCTACTGATGACCCTTCCGCACCCAGGTGCGCTGAAAGGAGGCGCATGATGAAGGCGCTCACACGCAGACACACCCCCCACACAATGCCTCTAGGGCGCGGACTATCGCAATCACTCTGGCGATCTCTCTGGCCGTCGCGTCAGCAGGAGCTCTGTCAGCATCCGCGACCACCGCTACCACGAGCATCTCGGCGACCGCACCCGGTGGAGTTCACCTGCGCGCGTGGGTCAGCGAAGCCCGTCCGGGTGCGGCGACACTGATCGTGATCAATGGAGGCCCAGGCAACTCACACCTGGCCGCGCCGCCTGCCGGTCAACTGGCGCCCCGGTTCCGAGTGGTCTTCTATGACCAGCGCGGCACCGGGAAGTCGGGCACGCCGCGGGACGACGCATTCGACGTGCCGCACCAGGTTGGCGACCTGGAGGCGCTGCGGCGCCGACTCGGCGCGCCAGAAGTCGATCTGCTAGGACACTCCTTCGGAGGCCTGATCGCTGCTGCCTACGCCGCCCGGTACCCGCAGCACGTAAGCCGCTTGGTCCTCGCCGGTGCCCTCCCCGCAGACGCCATCGCCATCCCCCAGGCCGATGTCCTGATCGGCAGGCGACTCGCCGCACTAATCGCCGGCGGCATCATCCCGACCCCACTCCCGCCGGTCGTCGGCAACGACTGCTCCGCGCAGACGATGGCCATATCTGTGGCATCTCTCGCTAACCCACGCAGCCATCGGCCAACGCACCTACCGCCCGGCACATGCAACGAAACTACATGGACTCAAACGCGAGCGCAGATCACCACCGCGATCTGTGACGCCGTACGGACCCACCTTCGCCGATACGGCGGCCACGTGCTGATCCTGTTCGGCA
>JADGPN010000003.1 GCA_017882465.1 Solirubrobacteraceae bacterium | reverse complement strand
GTAGGCGGTGAAGTAGGTCAGGCCGTAGGCGGCGGCCTCTTCCCAGGCGAGATGCTTGGGCTTGGGCAGCAGCTGCTGCGCCTGCACCTTGCAGAACTGGGCGAACGAGCCCCAGCTCGTCTCATAGCCCCAGATCTGCTGCGACGGCGCGGCCAGCGGGTCGAGGCCGTGCACCTCGGGGTCCTCGTAGGAGGCCTGGTTGCAGTGGACGACGACCTCGTCGCCGGGCTTCCAGCGGGTGACGCCCTGACCGACCTTCCAGACGACTCCTGAGGCATCGGATCCGCCGATGTGATGGTCCTCGTTGGGGTGATAGCGGAACACCGAGACCGGCTCGCCGAGCGCGGCCCAAACGTTGTTGAAGTTGACGCCGGCTGCCATCACGCGGACGATGACCTCGAACGCCCCGGGCTCCGGTACCTCGATCTGCTCGATCTGGAACGCGTCGACCGGCTCACCGAAGCGCTCCTCCCTGATGACCCAGGCGGCCATCGTGGGCGGAAGCTGGCCCGGCTCGGTATCGAGATTGGCAAGTTGGTTCAGATCGACGGCCACAGAAACCTTCCTGCTCGGATTCGCTGACGGAGAGGGATGGGATCGTACCCGGACGGGCGCGCTGGCGAGGCCACATCAACCCGGTCAGCGGGGATCGAAGCTGCCGCGGGCGGTCAGGGCCCGGTGCGATCGAAGAAACCGCTGCGCCTGAACCAGACCAACAGCACCACCGTGCACAGCAGGATCCCGCCAATGCCGAAGACCCAAAACGCCCACACAGGCTGAATGTGCCTGACCAGGAACCCGAAGTTCTGGCCGAAGAAGCCGGTCAGGGCGGTGATCGGCAGGAAGATAGTGGCGACGATGGTGAGCCGCTTCATGATCACGTTGAGGCGGTTGGAGACCGTCGAGAGATAAACGTCCATCGCCCCGGTGAGCAGGTCGCGGTAGGAGTCGATCAGGTCGGAGATCCGGATCAGGTGGTCGTAGACGTCGCGGTAGTAGTCGCGCGAGTCCGGATCGAGTCCGGGAAGGTCCCGGATCTCGTCCATGGTCCTCGCGGCGAGGTCGCGTTGCGGGGTCACGACGCGCCGCAGGGTTACCAGCACGCGCTTGAGGCGAAACAGGCGCTGGAGCTGTTCGTCCGTCGGTCTGACGACGATGTTCTCCTCGAGTTCGTCGATCTCGTCATCGATCGAGGACAGGACCGGGAAGAAGGTGTCGGTCAGCGTGTCGAGTACCGAGTACACGATGTACTGCTCGCTCGCGTCGGGCTTGGCGCTGATCCTGCGGCGCAGGTCGTCGATCTCCGAGCACCCGGTGTGGCGAATCGCGACGATGTAACTGCCGCTGACCATGACGTGGACCTCGATCAGCTTGGCTGCGCCATCGGGCTCGCGGCCCGCGCCGTAGAAGACGAGCAGCATGTAGTCGCCGTAGCGGTCCATCTTGGGACGCTGGCCGAAGCTGACCAGGTCCTCGACGGCCAGCGGATGCCAGCCGAACCGGCTGCCGAGCCGCGAGATGTCCTGCGCCGAGGGCGCGGCGAGGTCAAGCCAGAAGAACTCGTTCCGCGAGAGCAGCGAATCGAGCTTCTCGTCGTCGATGTGGTCGAGGACGAACATGCCCGAACGCTATGCGGAGCGTCAGACGATCCCGGCCTCCACCGGTGGCTCCGGCGCGGTTTCCGGCTCGGCCCCGGCGATCGCGGCCGGCGCGGGCTCGGCGCCGGTCGGTGTCTTCTGGATCAGTACCCAGGCGACGACTGCGCCGACGAGCGTCGTCGCGGCTCCGATCAGCAGTCCGGTGGAGAGCGCCGACACGTACGCCTCGCGCACCGTGGTCACGATCTGGGCGGACACGTGGTGGCCGGTGACCGCGCCGCCGCCTCCGAGGGAGTTGGCGATCGCCGCCCGAGTCGCGGCCGGCACATGGGGGAGGCCGGCGTCGATCTTCGACCGGCCGATGGTCGTGATCAGCGCCCCCATCACCGCCACTCCGAAGGTGCCGCCGACCATCCGGCTCATCGACAGCACACCGGACGCGACGCCGGCCTTGGTGCGGTCGACGGCGTTCATCGCCGCGGTGCTCATCGGCGACATCACCAGGCCCATTCCGGCGCCCATCAGCGTGAAGCCCGGCAGCAGGGTCCCATACCCGGTGTGCACGGTGATCCGCGACTGCAGCAACAGCGCCAGCGCGACCGTCACGAGCCCGAGCGTCATCAGCGGACGCGGGCCGATCCTGTCGGTGAGCCGGCCGGCCAGCGGCCCCATGACGATGATCACCAGCGTCGTGGGGAGGAAGCGGACGCCGGCCTGAAGCGGGGTGAAGTGCAGGATGTTCTGCAGGTAGAGCGCCATGAAGAAGAACATCGCGAGCATCGCGAAGGAGACGATGAAGGCGACGATGTTCGCGCCCAGGAACGACCGCGAGCGGTAGAAGGCGAAGTCCACCATCGGCGACCGCGACCGCATCTCGATCGCGATGAAGGCGGCCAGGCCGGCGGCTGCGATCGCGAACAGCGTGATGATCCGAGCCGAGCTCCAGCCCCACCGGTTGCCCTCTACCAGCGCCAGGATCAGCGCGGTCAGAGAGACCGTGACGGCGGCGATCCCCGGGTAGTCGATCGTGCGCGAGACGGTCTCGTCACGGGACTCGCGGGTCGCGAACAGAGTGACGGCCACGGCAATGACGGCGATCGGCGGGTTGATGAAGAAGATGGCGCGCCAGCTCACCTGCTGGGTCAGGAAGCCGCCGACGACGGGGCCGATCGCGAGCGCCAGCGCGCTGACGCCCGCCCAGGTGCCGATCGCGGTGCCCCGCTGATGGGGCGGGAAGGCCTGGGTGATGATCGACAGGGTGGCCGGCATCATGAATGCCGCGCCAATGCCCTGAACGGCCCGGAAGGCGACCAGCGCAGTATCGCTGGGCGCGAGCCCGATGGCCAGGCTGGAGAGCGCGAACACGACGACGCCGAAGATGAACATCCGCCGACGGCCGAAGATGTCGCCCAGCCGTCCGCCGGTCACCAGCAGCACCGCGAACGTGAGCGTGTACGCGTTGACCGTCCACTCGAGCGAGGAAAGGGAGGCATGAAGGTCGCGCTGGATCGACGGCAGCGCGACGTTCACGACCGTGTTGTCGAGCATGATCATGAACAGCGCGAAGCACATCGCGCCCAACGTCCACCAACGGCTGTTCTCGTCGGTGATCAGGCGGTGCTGGTGAGCCTTGATGCGTGACGTCAAGAGTCGAGTCCTTCCCGTCGGCAAGCTGCGACATCGGGCCTTTCGAGCAGCTCGCTGAGCGCACCGCCAAGCCGGCGACGCTCGGTGTCGCTCAATGTGTGGGTGAACTGCTCGAGGCCGGTGAGACGGGCCGCGTTCAGGCGCCGGATCACGGCGCGTCCGCCCTCGGTGGGGCTGACGCGCTTCATCCGCCGGTCATCCGGATCCTCGTGCCGCTCGACGAAGCCGCGCCTGACGAGATCATCGACCGTCCGGCTCGCGGCCGGGAACGACAGGTGCACCAGCTCCGCCGCATCCTTGACGGTCAGCGCCGCGCCCGGCGCCTCGAGGTGGTGCAGCAGCTTGATCTGGGTCAGCGTCAGCTCCAGCGCGCCGACGGCCTCGAACAGGTCGGAGTTGCAGTTCTTGTGCAGGAAGACGACCAGCGCATAGAGGTCCAAGGCGAGATCGCTCGCCGGCGGAGTCTGCCCTGCGGTGGGCGTCTCGGACGCGGGGGGCTGGGTTTGCGTCTCGGACGCGACGTTCTGAGTGGGCGTCAGGGACGCTGCGTCCTGGGTGTGAGTTGCTTGCACGCATGCAAGTATTGCACGCAAGTTCTGGTTGCGCAATCGCAACGAGGTGGGGGTGAGGGTGGGGTGGGGGTCCCGGGTGCTTAACCTCGCTTGCCGGCGCCGCGACCCGGCGGCCCGCCGGCGCCGCCCTTACGGCTGCAGCACTTCGTTCTTGGCGCTCGGGCGGGGCGGCCCGATCAGCAGGCGTGCCGGCTGGATCGTGGAGGCGGTGGCGAGTGCGGCATCGGTGGCGCCGCCGGTGTTGGTGGTCATCGTGTAGGTGCCCGGAGGAACGGTGACCTTGACCGTCGCGTTGGCCTGGGGGTTGATCGGGCCGGTGTCGGCGACGGACTGGCCAGAGGCCTGGATCTGGAGGTTCTCGGCATGGCTGGCCTGGTTGGTCACGATGAACACGATCGGGCCGGCGCCGAGGCGGTCGGGGGACACGGACACCCGTGCGTCGTTGATGTACACCGTCAGGTTCACGGGGATCGGGGGGCGAGGCCGGTTGGCGAATGTGCTTCCGCTGCCGCAGCCGGCCGCGGTGATCGCGCAGCACCCGAGGATCCCGATCGTCATCCGCCGCATCTTCGCCCTCTCCTCTCCACAATCCCTCTCCGGCGGTGCCGGTCGGGCGCTCGCGACCGGCGGTAACCCTAACCGACGGCAGAGCGTCGCGCGACCGCAAGCTGACATCGGCCCATGTCGAGCTCAGGGCGAAGCGGAAAGTCAGTCCGATTCGTGGTGCAACGTGCGGCGGCGGCGGTCGAGGCTGCGCAGCTCACTCTGCAGCTCGTCCCACGATTCCCGCTCGGCCTGCTCGTATTCCGCTCCCGTCAGCTCGCGAAGTGCCTTGCTGTACGCAGCCCATGCGCGGCGGGTTCCTGCGTCCAGCTCGCGTAGCTTTTCGGTGTCGGTCGCGAAGGCGCTCATGCCACGACTCCTTCCCTAGCTGATCAATCCATGCTACCCCGAGATTCGGTCACTGGACGCAGTTACGCATGAGCCTCAAGATTCGCTGACTGGCCGCCCCGCGCGCGATCCGGCGCGCCCCCCACCGACCGCCCCCGCGGACCGGACCGCCCCCGCGGACCGCCCCGCGCGACCTCGAGCCGGTCGTGCAACCGCCGCTGCACGACGTCCGGCGCACGTCGTATCACCGGCATCGATGGATCTGCTCGCGCAACCGCTCGCCACCGCCGAGTTCCTCGTCGTCGACACCGAGACCAACGGCCTCGGCGGCGATGCCTGCGAGCTCACCGAGGTCGGTGCGGTGCTGGTCGGCGGCGGCGAGCTGCACGACCGCTGGGAGTCGCTCGTGCGGACCAGCATGCCGCTGCGGCGCGGGATCCAGCGGCTCACGGGCATCACCCAGGCGATGGTCGACGCGGCGCCGGCGCCTGAATCCATCCTGCCGACGATTGCCGGACAGATGCAGGGCAAGGTGCTCGTGGCCCACAACGCCCCCTTCGACCGGCGCGTGCTGCGGCAGGCTTTCGAGCGCGTGGGGATCGAGTGGCCGAGCCCCCCGGTGCTGTGCACGGCCGCGCTCGCCCGCGCGGTCCTGCCGCTTCAGCGTGAGCGCCGGCTGACCGCGCTCGCGGAGGCGCTGGGGATCGAGGTCGAGATCGCCCATCGCGCGCTGGCCGATGCCGAGACCTGCGCGCGGGTGCTGTGCGCACTGTTCCCCCGTCTGTGCGCCAACGCGACCACCATCCCCGAAGCGGTCGCACTGCTGTCCCCAGGGCGGCCCCGGCGGGCGGCGCGCTCGCGCACCCGAACCTCGGCCGCGGCCGGCACGCACCTGGCGCCGGGCGGTCACCTCCCGTTGCCCAACTTCGCCGAGCTCCCGCGCGATCCGGGCGTGTATCTGTTCCGGGACGCACAGGGGGCGACGCTGTACGTCGGCAAGTCCGTCTCCATCCGCAGCCGCGCGCGAGCGCACTTCGCGCCCTCCACGCGCGCATCCGCCCAGGGGGCGGGCTGGACCTCGCATGCCTCGATCGTCGACTACCGCGCCACGCAGTCCGAGCTCGGGGCACTGGTGCTGGAGAGCCGGCTGATCAAGGAGCTTCGGCCGCCCGGCAACGTACGGCTGGTGCGCGACGACGACCGGCTGGTCTACATCCGCTGCCGGCTCGACATCCCGTTCCCGATCCTCGAGGTCGCACCAGAGCCGGCGTCGGGCCACGCGATCACGATCGGACCGCTGCGCGGGCGGCGCCTGGCGGCCGAGCTGGTGGAGCAGATCGACTCGCTGTTCGGCTTGCGGCACTGCGGCCGGCGCCTGCCCCGGCGCGAGCACCCTTCGGCCTACGGTCAGATGGGCCGCTGCCTCTCGCCGTGTCTCGGAGATCTGGACCCAAACCTGTACCGCACGCGACTGGACGCGGCACTGCGGCTGTTCGTGGGCAAATCCGACGGCCGTGAGCACCTGCTCGCCCACGTCGCCGCCCAGATGCGGGCCGCGGCGCGGGAACGCCGGTATGAGCGGGCGGCGTGGCTGCGCCGCCGCTCGCGGCGTCTGGAGCTGGTGCTCAGCCGCCTGGGCGGGGTGCTGAGCGCGACGCATGCCCGGCCCCGCGTGGTCCTGGCGGCGCATCCCGCCGATGCGCGCTTCGACGTCTTCTGGCTGGTCGCCGGCCGGCTCGTCGACTGGGGGCCGCTGCCCGAGCTCGAGGCGCTCGAGCGGCGAACGCGAGAGGCGCTGCGCCGCGCCGGCCGGCCCGGCGACGTCGGCGCCCATGTTCCGCGCCACGAGGTGGACGAGGTCAGGATCGTCTCCGGATGGCTGGCCTCACACCCCGATGCGGCGCAGCTCACGCTCGAGCCGGGACCTGACCGTGAACGGCTCGGGCAGTTCGTGTCGGCCGCCGCGGCGGCCACCGCAGCTCAGCTGAACGGAAGCTCGACCACCTCGCCGGTGGTCCCGGCGGGTCCGACCGCCACCGTGGATCCCGGCGGGGCCTCGCGGCGGACCAGCGCCAGCGCGATCGGGCCGCGTGAGGGAGACTCGGCCACGCTTGCGAGGGCGCCGACCACGCGGCCGTCGCAGCTCACCTGATCGCCCGTCTGAGCCGGCGCCGACAGCCTGATGCCCCACAGATGGCGATTGGGCTTGCCGCGGTAGTAGAGCCTGGCGACTGTCTCCTGGCCCACATAGCAGCCCTTGGTGAAGGAGACGGCGCGTTCGTTGAGCCCCGCCTCCTGGGGGATCACCGTGTCGTCGAGGTCGACGCCGTAGCGCGGCCGGCCGCGCTCGACCCGCACGATCTCGGCCGCCGCCTCCGCCACCGGCGCGGCGCCCCGCTCGACCACAGCGCGGCGCAGCTCATCAGTGGCACCGCTGTCGCACAGCAGATCGATGCCGACGTCGCTGCGGACCACGCGGACGGGAATGCCAGCGAGCTCGGCGACGCGATGCGAATGCTCTTTCACTGGGAGATCCGCGACGCCCGCCACCGTCGCGGCGTCGGGGCCGATCAGCGCCAGCAGGCCGCGCTCGACTGTGCGCTTGTGTAGCACGACGTCGTAGCCGATGCTAAAGCGGCGGATCATGTTGAACAGCTCCTGCAGGGCCGGGCGCTCGGTGTCCAGCAGCAGTTCGTCGCCGGCGTCGAGGAGGCGCAGGTCGCCGAGCATCTTGCCCTTGGGCGTCAGGAACGCGGCGTAGCAGCCCTCGCCGTCGGTCAGGCCCTCGACTTCGTTGGACACCTGGCCCTGCAGAAACGACTTGGCATCGCCACCGGAGAGGGCGAGCTTGCCGCGCTCGGAGCAGTCGAGCAGGCCGCACATCTCGGTGAGCATCCGATAGTCGGTCGCGAGCGTATCGGTGGTAGCCACGGCACACAGCATAACGGCGCCGCCACTTCGCCAGACTTGACGAAATCAAGGTTTAGGCTTACCATAACTTCTGTAATGGCGCACCAGGAGTCAGCAGGGGCGCGGAGTTCTGCGGTCGAGGACTACGCGAAGGCGATCTACTCGCTCGAGCGGCGCACCGGCGCGGTGAGCACGAATGCCCTGGCCAGCCGCATGGGCGTCACCCCGGCGTCGGCGTCCGGGATGGTCAAGCGGCTCGGCGAGCTCGGGCTCGTCGAGCACCGGCCCTATCACGGCGTCTCGCTCACCGAGGACGGGCGTCGGGTCGCGCTGGAGGTGATCCGGCATCACCGCCTGCTCGAGCTCTACCTGGCCGACAGCCTGGGAGTCCCGTGGGATCGCGTCCACGCCGAGGCGGAGGTGCTCGAGCACGTCCTCTCGGAGGAGCTGGAGGAGCTGATCGCCGCCAAGCTCGGCGATCCCACTCACGATCCCCACGGCGATCCGATCCCCACCCGCGAGCTGACCATCGACGAGGGCAGCACCGAGAGCCTGCACTTGCTCGAGGTCGGCGCGTGCGGCACGTTCACCCGCATCTCGGATTCCGATCCGGAGATGCTCCGCTTCCTCGCCGATCGCGGGATCGCTCCGGGAGACCGGTTCGAGGTGATCGATAAGCAGCCGTTCGACGGGCCGCTGTTCGTTCGCTTCGGCGATCAGGTTCACGTGCTCGGTGGAGCGCTGTCCCGCGCGATGCGGGTGGGGGTCGGGCCTTGACGCCACCACCGCCGCCCGTCGAAGCCGGCGCTGTCGCTCTTCCGGTACCGAGCGCGCTGCAGCTGATCCGCTCCCGCGGACGCCTGCGCGGGACCCTGCCGCTGTTCGGCGCCGCGTTCGTGGCCTCGATCGCCTACGTCGATCCGGGGAACTTCGCCACCAACGTCCAGGGCGGCGCGAGCTACGGATACCTGCTCCTGTGGGTGGTGCTGGTCGCCAACGTGATGGCGATGATCGTCCAGTACCTGTCGGCGAAGCTGGGCGTGGTCACCGAGCGCAATCTGCCCGAGCTGTGCCGGGAGCGGTTCCCGCGACCCGTCGTGTGGGGACTGTGGATGCAGGCCGAGCTGATGGCGATGGCCACAGACCTGGCCGAGTTCATCGGCGCGGCGATCGCGCTCAACCTGCTGTTCGGGATCCCGCTGTTCGCCGCCGGGGTGATCACCGCGATGGCGGCCTTCGGGATCCTGGGCCTGCAGTCTCGCGGCTACCGCGGGTTCGAGCTCGTGATCGCGTTCCTGCTGGCCATGATCCTGCTCGCCTTCCTGTATGACACGCTCCAGATCGGCGGCGACGCGGGTCAGGTAGCCCGCGGGTTCCTGCCCTCGTTCTCGGGCTCGGGCAGCCTGCTGCTCGCGACCGGGATCCTCGGCGCCACGATCATGCCGCACGTGATCTACCTGCATTCGTCCCTGACCCAGAACCGGATCCCGGCCCGGGACGACGCCGAGCGCCGCCAGCTGCTTCGCTTCCAGCGTTTCGACGTGGGCGCGGCGATGGGCGTGGCCGGTCTGGTCAACATCGCGATGCTGGCGATCGCGGCCACCGTATTCCATCACCCGGGCTCTCACGTGAACACGCTCCAGCAGGCCCACACCGGGTTCGCGCAGCTGGTCGGCCCTGGCGCGGCGCTGGCGTTCGCGCTCGGTCTGCTCGCGTCCGGCCTGGCCTCCTCCAGCGTCGGCACCCAGGCGGGTCAGGTCGTGATGCAGGGATTCATCCACCGCAGCATCCCGGTCGTCCTGCGCCGCCTGATCACGATGCTGCCGGCGCTGCTCGTGCTGGCCATCGGACTGGACCCGACGCGGTCACTGGTGCTCAGCCAGGTGGTGCTGTCGTTCGGGATCCCGTTCGCGCTGATCCCGCTCGTCATACTCACCTCACGGCGCGACGTGATGGGCGCGCTGGCCAACCGCCGCGGGACGATGCTCGTCGCCTCGCTGGTGGGCGGTCTGATCGTGGCGCTGAACCTGTTCCTGATCGGGCAGGTCGTGGTCGGCTAGCCTTCAGGCGGCGATGAAGCTCGCACAGACCTTCGACAAGATCCTCGCCTCGCTGCCCGACGACTGGACCGACCTCGAGATCGACCTGCGCATCTTCGACGAGCGCCGGTACATCGATGCGGCGCTGTTCCTGG
Source organism: Solirubrobacteraceae bacterium (assembly GCA_017882465.1). Classification (GTDB taxonomy): domain Bacteria; phylum Actinomycetota; class Thermoleophilia; order Solirubrobacterales; family Solirubrobacteraceae; genus Palsa-465. Next base: position 35,584 of record JADGPN010000003.1, on the reverse strand, counting down.
TCACCTGCAACGCGCAGCCCTACTCGAAGTACGACTGGCACTGGCGGCTGCTGATCGCACACCGGTTCGGCCACGCCGCCGCTCCTTCCGCCGTCCACGCGGCGCTGACGCTGCTCGACAACGCCGGGATCAAGGGCGAGATGGCGGTCCGTGAGGCGCGTACCGGTCGAGTGGAGATCCAGCAGATGTGGGGACGCACGGAGTCGGTGCGCGAGGAGTTTCGCCGCCTGCGCGCGCAGTAACCGTGGCCCGGGTCATCGCCTTCGTTCCTGACCTGCTGTTCGGATCGCACGTGCTGGGGGCGCTGCGCGCGGCGGGCCACGAGGCCGTGCTGGTCGACCGGCCGGAGTCCTCGGCGCTTGCCGCGGCCGACGTGCTGGTTGTCGATCTGACGGCAGAGCCGCAGCATCGGATCGGTCTCGTCGAGGCGGCAGGAACCGACGGGGTTCGGACACTGGCGTTTTACTCGCACGTGGAGCCCGATGTGCGCGCGCTGGCCGAGCAGGCCGGGTTCGACCTCGTGGTGCCACGCTCGCGGATCAACCGAGAGGGACCGGCCCTGGTCAGCCGTCTGGTCTCCGGCGACTGACGCGCGCCGCCAGGGAACGACGGACGCCTGGCCTCCGGCGACTGACGCGAGCCACCACCCGAGCCGGCGAGCGACGCCTGATGCGAGCGCTCGAGCGGCCGCGGTCAGCTTCCGATGAGCCCCGCCGTCCCAACCAGCAAGCGCGGGTCGAACATCGTCAGCACGTCCGGCGGGCGCTTGACGATCCCGAACCGCGCCTCCCACGCCGCCCAGGCCCGCAGGGTGGGCGCCACCAGCTCTCCGACGTGGCCGTCGGGGGCCTCGAACGCGGGCGAGACGGCACCGAGCTCGGCGGCGACCAGCGTCGGGTCGAGCCCGGGAACGCGGCTCTCGAGATCCGATTCACTGCCTTCGGGGTCATTCAGGGTCACGCCGTAGCCGCGGACGAGCGACCGCACGACGGCGTGGGCGAGGTTCGGATCCGCTTTCAGACTGGCGCGTGTCGCGCACAGGATCAGCTCTGGATAGGCCGGAGCGCCGTAATCGTCCACCCGGAACACGTGGAAGCCGGGCCGCCGGCGCTGCAGCGTCACGCCCTCGTCGTTCCAGAACGCCGTCGCGGCTGCGACGCGGCCGGAGAGCAGCGCGGGCACGGCATTGAAGCCGATCGTCACCTGCTTGACGGCGGCCGCATCACCGCCGGATCCGGACACGATCGAGTGCAGGACCGCGGAGTCGCTGGGCACCCCGGTGACGCCGGCGGTCATGCCGGCCAGCGCGCGCGGCGAGCGCACCGAGGGCCGGGCGATGACCGACGCCAGGGGACGCTCCACGATCGCCATGATCCCGACGATGTCCTCTCCGCGCTCGCGGGCGATGGCCAGATCGTGGATGTCGAGGATCGCGAAGTTGGCCTTGCCCGTCTCGAGCAGCTTGACCGAGTCCGTCGAGGCCGACGGCGCCACGACGTGGAGGGTCACGCCCTCGTCCTGGTCGAATCGGCGCGCCAGCGCGGAGTAGATCCCGGCGTGGACCGCGTTGGGGGTGAAGTCGAGCACCAGCGTCGCGTCCTCGTAGGGGAGCGGGTTGCCGCTCGACCCACAGCCGGCGAGAAACGCGGCCAGCAGGACGACGGCGAGCATGGCGAACCGCTTGCGGTGCATCAGGGTGGGCAGGATATGGGCGGCGGATCGGGCCCGACGGCGGGCCTGCTTAGAATCCCCGCTGAGGATGCGCCGCCGCGTCACTTTCAGCCGCAACTTCACGCTCTCGCTCTCACGTACGTGCCGCTGCTACTGCAAGTACTGCTCGTTCGCGACGCACGGGGCACATCTGTACGCGCCCGAAGAGGTGGAGCGGATGCTGGACCACGCCGCTCGCCGCAACGTCAAGGAGCTGCTGGTGCTGACCGGCGAGCATCCCGAGGTCAACCGCGACGTGGCCGAGCGGCTCCGCTACCACGGCCACGAGGACTTCACCGCATACGTCGTCTGGACGTGCGAGCGCGCGCTGGAGCGGGGGCTGCTGCCGCACACCAATCTCGGAGTGCTCGAGCGGGAGGACCTGGCCCGTCTGCGTGAGGTGACCGCGTCGCAGGGCCTGATGCTGGAGTCGATCTCCGAGCGGTTGATGGACACGGTGCACGCGGGCTCCCCGAGCAAGCATCCAGCGCGCCGGCTGGCCTGCATCCGCGCCGCCGGGGAGCTGAGGATTCCATTCACCAGCGGGATCCTGGTGGGAATCGGCGAGGCCGAGGAGGAGCGGGTCGCCTCGCTGGAGGCGCTCGCCGCGCTGCACGGCGAGTTCGGCCACATCCAGGAGGTGATCCTCCAGAACTTCGTCCCGCACCAGAGCTACTACGGGCGTGAACCGGCGCAGATCGCCGACTCGGCGGCGCGCGAGTACTGGCGCTCGGGCGTATCGACCGGGCCACGGCTCGATGCTCCCGATTGGGCCTGCGAGGTGACGATCGAGGACATGAAGCGGCTGATCGCGGAGGCGAGGCGGCTGATGCCCGACGTCGGGATCCAGGTGCCCCCGAACCTGTCCGACTGGTGGCCCGAGCTCGTGGCCGCCGGGGCGACGGACCTCGGCGGGCTGAGCGCCAACGGGGACCACATCTCACCCGAGCACCCGTTTCCCTCGCCCAACCAGGTGCGCAAGCGGCTCCAGGCCGACGGCTACGCGCTGACCGAGCGGTTGTGCGTGTACCCCGAGTACATCGATGCCGAATGGATCTCGCAGGGCGTGCTCGATGCGATCAAGACCAACTACTGGTCATTCATCCCGCGTCGCGGATCGGGGCGGCGGTCCGAGGTCTCGGTGGCCGACGACGTTGCCCCGCGGGCGATCGAGCTGGCGCGCCAGGGCCGCGCCCTCACCGCCGAGCAGCTGACCGCCCTGTTCGCCGAGCGCCGCCCGCCGGTGATCACCGACATGCGCGCGGCCGCGGATGAGCTTCGCCGCGAGCTGGCGGGGGACACGGTGACGTTCGTGGTCAATCGCAACATCAACCTCTCGAACGTGTGCATCGTCGGCTGTGCGTTCTGCGGCTTCGGCCAGGGCCGCCGGTCCCCAGACGCCTACGAGCACTCCGAGCAGGAGTTCATCGATCGGGTCCAGTCGGCCGTTGACGTGGGCGCGACCGAGATCTGCATGCAGTCGGGAATCCATCCCGACTGGGGGCTCGAGGACTACGAGAAGTGGCTGCGATTGGCCCACGAGGTCGCTCCCCAGCTGCACCTGCACGCCTACTCGCCGATGGAGATCTCGCACATCTGCGACGTCAGCGGCCTGGCCCCGCGGGCGGTGTTCGAGCGGCTGCGCGAGGCGGGGCTGGGCTCGACGCCCGGCACGGCGGCCGAGGTGCTCCACGACGGCGTCCGCGAGCGGATCTCACCCAACAAGCTTCCGGTCGCGCGCTGGGTCGAGATCATCGAGGCCTCGCATGCGGAGGGGATCCGCTCCACCGTGACGGTCATGTTCGGCCACATCGAGGAGCCGTGGGAGCTGGCCGAGCACATGCGCGTGGTGCGCGAGCTGCAGCAGCGGACCGGGGGCTTCACCGAGTTCGTGCCGCTGTCGTTCATCCCCTTCCACACGCTTTTGGGTCGCACCCACGGCGTCGAGGAGATCTCCCGTGAGGAGAACCTCAAGCACACGGCGGTGTTCCGGCTCGCGCTCGGCAGGACCGTGCGCAACCTTCAGGCCAGCTGGGTGAAGATGGGGCTCGATGCCGCCACCGAATCGCTGCGCTGGGGCGTCAACGATCTCGGCGGCACGCTGATGGAGGAGTCGATCTCACGCATGGCCGGCAGCTATCACGGCGTGATGCTCGAGCCCGAGGACCTGATCGCCGCGGCTCACCGCGCCGGCCGCCCCGCAGCCGAGCGCACGACGCTCTATGAGATCCGGCGCCGGTACGAGCCGCCGCTCGCGGCGTAGCGCGCGCTCGCGGCCGCCGGGCCCGGAGCGTCACCCCCCATGTGGGGGTAGTCGTTTTCACCGCGGTCCGCGATGCTCCATGCTGGGCTTGTGGCCACCGAGATCGCCAGCTTCCGAGACGAGGACGAGCCCTGCCTGGTGCTCGTCTCGCTCGCCTGCCCGTCGTGCCTGTCGAGTGACATCGATTGGCAGCTGCTCGATACCGAGGACGATCCCAGCGTTCGCTGCGAGTGCCGCGGCTGCGGCAATACCCGAACCGTCTATCTCACGCAGGGTCAGGCCCTGCGGCTGGCGCTCCAGGAGCCATGGCCGCTCGACCTGATTCCCCGCGCTCCGGCGCTGCTCTAGGCGCCGCTCCCGTCGGCGCCACGCGGCCGTCGGCGCTGTTCGCCGGCGTCGAGCCGCTCGAGGTGTTCGTGGAGCTGCTGGCCGGGATCGACACGGACACGTCGTCGAACGAGTTCTACGACCGGATCTGCGAGGCGATCTGCCGGTTGACGACGATGCGCCGGGCGGCGATCTTCCTCGCCGACGCGGGCCGCCGGCGCGTGCGCGCCGTGGGCTCGCACGGCACCTCGTTCGAGCAGTTGTCGGCCCTGCGCCCGACGTTGGTCAACACGCCGATCGCCCAGCGCGCGCTGCTGGAGGACAAGGTAATCGTCGTCTCGGAGCAGATCGAGCAGGCGGTGCCGGCCGAGTACGCTCGGATGCTCGGGATCACCACCCTCGTGTGCACCCCGCTGAGCGCCGCCGGCCGGGCCTACGGGGTGATCTGCGCCGACCGCGGCGGTGGCCGGTTCGAGCTCTCCGACGGCGAGCGACACCTACTGTGGACGCTTGGCAAGACGGCGGCGCTGGTGGCCACCGCGCGCAACGCCACCCGACAGCAGGAGCGCGCCCGCCGGCTGACCGAGCGGCTCGATCTCGCCCGGGAGATCCACGAGCGGGTCCTGCAGAGGCTGTTCGGGGTCTCGCTGGCGCTCAGCGCCGTGAAGGCGCTCGAGCCCGAGGAGCGGGAGCGCTGCCGGGTGGAGATGCAGGAGGCTGTCTCCGACCTGCGCCGGGCGCTCGAGCGGCCACTGGCGCCGCTGCCACCGGAGACGGGCACCACGCTCGAGGCGGAGCTGGAGCGCCTGAGCAGCTCGACCGCGCTCCCGCTGACGGTCGACTGGCAGCCCGGGCTGATGGTCCCGGGAGACGTGGAGCCATTGGCGCAGTCCGTGCTGGCCGAGGCGCTGCGGAACATCGCCAAGCACGCCACCGCCTCCCAGGTGCAGGTCTCGGTCGCGTGCGATACCGATACGTTCACGCTCGAGGTCCGCAACGACGGCGCCCGCTCCGATGTCAGGGGCGCCGGCATGGGCCTGCGCCTGGCCACCTTCGAGGCGCTCCAGCACGGCGGCGTGCTCGAGTTCGGTCCCGCCCGCGAGGACAGCTGGCGGGTCCGGCTGGTGGTGCCACTGCCGAGCGAGCAGCGCTAGTGCCCGCCACCGCACCACAGGGCGGCCGCGCATGAACCTCCACGCGCCGACCGGGAGGCTCGCCGAGCGGCGGCTGCGGGTCCTGGTGGTCGACGATCACGACGTCGTGCACTGGGGCTTCCGGGTGCTGCTCGGCGAGCAGCCCTGGGTCGAGCGCTGCCTGGCCGCCCGCACCGGCGCCGAGGCGCTCGAGCTGACGCGCACGTTCGGCCCGCATGTCGCCCTCGTGGACCTGTTCCTGGCCGGGGAGTCGGGCGCCGACGTGTGCGAGTCGATCCGCGTCGAGTCGCCGTCGACGCGAGTGCTGCTGATCTCCGGCGCGGGGCGGATGTCCCCGCACGCCGCCCGCGCCGCAGGCGCGTCAGGGTTCGTATCCAAGGACTGGGAGGCCCGCGACGTGGCCATGGCTGTGCGCATGGTCGGCCTCGGCATGACCATGTTCCCGCCCAAGGCCGATCAGCCGGCGCCGATGCTGAGCGAGCGGGAGCGTGAGGTCCTCGACCTGATCGCCGCCGGGTCCACGAACCGGGAGATCGCCGAGCGGCTCTACCTCTCGCCGCACACCGTCAAGGAGCACACCAGCGCCCTGTACCGGAAGCTCCAGGCGCGCAACCGCGCCGAGGCCGTTCAGCGCGCGCAGCGGATCGGGCTTCTGGGCTAGCGGCACGCTGACACCCATGAGCGAGTGGAGCCGCGGGACCCAGAGTCGCCGGCGCCGCAGGCGCTAGCGCCACCCGGCGCCGCGCGAACCCCAATCCGCCGCGTCGACCGCCGGCGCTACGCGCCTCCGAGCATCGCCAGCGTGGCCTTCACGGCCGGCTCGCGCAGCGACGCGAGGGCGTCGACGCCCTCCGTGCGCAAGCAGTCGCGGATGATCTCGTCCATGCCGCCGGTGTGGATCGTGAACGCGGCCGGCGGCAGCTCCGGCAGCGACGGATCGAGCCGGCAGGCCTCAACGTGGAGCCGACGCGTGCGTTCGGTGAACAGGCCCAGGACATGAGCCCGCCGGGAGAGCGCGGCGTTGCCCGCCGCCAGCACCTCCACATGCAGCGACCACGCGAACGCAGGCTCATTGGCCAGCACGCTCAGATACGTCTCGATGTCCGAGCGCAGCTGTCGTCGCCAATCCGGATCGATGCCGAGCGACTCGCGCGCGGAGCGCATCCGGTGCAGCATGAACTCGGCGCCCGCGTCGTAGGCGGCCAGGAAGCAGGCCTCCTTGTCGGGGAACTGGTCGTAGAAGGTGGAGCGGGAGACGCTGGCCCGGTCGACGATGTCAGCCACCGTGGTGCCCGCGTAGCCCTTCCCGGCGACGACCTGAGCGATCGAGTAGACAAGCCGGCCGCGCTGGGACTCGACCACGGCCTCGCGGGTCAAGCGGTGGCGTCCGCTCGGCAGGCGGTCGAGTGGAGTCAGCGGCGGGGGTGTGGGCCGTGTGGTCAGATCTGCAGTATAGGTGTGTCCATCGTGTACATGGACGTATCTAGACGGGACGGCCGACGGTCGATTGACCCCGATCCGCCCCCCGAACGGGGGGTCGTTGCTCGCGATGGTGTACCCGCGCGGCACCCGCCGCGTACGTTGCCAGCAGATGCCTCGCACCGCGATCGTCTTTCCCGGCCAGGGCAGCCAGACTTCCGAGATGCGCGACACCGTCGCGCAGGTCCGCCCTGACCTGCTGGCCATGGCCGTCGACGCCGTGGGCGAGGACCCGTTCCCGCGCGCGGAGGACGGAACCCGATTCGCGCAGCCGGCCATCTTCTGCGCCAGCCTGGCCGGGTGGGCTCGGCTCGGGCGTCCAGAGGGCGACTTCATGGCCGGCCACTCCCTGGGCGAGCTCGCGGCCCTGGTCGCGGCCGGCAGCATCGGCGAGCGCGACGGCATCGAGCTCGTGGCCCTGCGTGGCGCCCTGATGCAGCGGGCCGGACAGCAGGCCGGGGATGGCGGGATGATCGCGGTGATGGGCGCGGGGGCGGCCGAGAACGCCCAGTCGCTCGCGGACGCCCACGGCCTTGCCGTGGCCAACGACAACTCCCCGCAGCAGATCGTTCTCTCCGGGCCGCGCCCGTCGCTGCCGGGCGCGATTGCCGCCGGCAAGGAACTGGGGTTGCGGGCGATGGAGCTGGCCGTGACCGGCGCCTTTCACTCGCCGATGATGGAGTCGGCCGTGCCCGAGTTCGCCGCAGCGCTCGAGCGCGTCGAGGTGCGAGCCCCCCGGGTTACCGTGCTCTCGGCCGTCACCGCTGAGCCGTTCGACGACGTCAGGGCGCGTCTCACCGAGGCGCTGATCCAGCCCGTGCGGTGGCGCGAGACGATGCTCGCGCTGCAGGAGCTCGGCGCCGAGCGCTTCGTCGAGGTCGGGCCGGGCAAGGTATTGACCGGCCTGGCCAAGCGCACGCTCAAGGACGTGGAGCTGGTCAGTGCTTGAGTCTCCGGTCAGGGAACGGGCCCTGGAGTCGCGCCCGGGGCCGATCCCCCGAATTGCGGCCGCCTTGGCCCAGCTCCGCGGCGCGGGCTTCACCTGGGGCGCCGGCGTGATCGAGTGGGGGGGTGCGCCGCATGGCTGAATCGCCTCCGGCGCGCCCCGGAGCCGCCCTCGTCACCGGTGCCTCGCGCGGGATCGGGGCTGCCATCGCGCGCGGCCTGGCCGCCGACGGCTGGCCGGTCGGCGTCAACTACCGCTCCGGCCGCGACGGAGCGGGGGCGGTGGTGGCCGAGATCGAGCGCGACGGCGGCCGGGCCATCGCGCTGCCCGGGGACGTCACCGACCCCGTGGTGCCCGATCAGCTGTTCGAGCGCCTCGAGTCTCACTTCGAGCTGCCGGTGCAGGTGCTGGTCAACAACGCCGGTGTCAGCGCCGACAACCTGTCGCCCTCGCTGACCGACGAGGAGTGGGCGACCGTGCTGGACACGAATCTGACCGCGGCATTCCGCCTCACCCGGCGCGCGCTGAAGCCGATGCTCAAGCAGCGCGCCGGCCGGATCGTCAACATCTCCTCGGTTGTCGGCCTGCGGGCGAACCCCGGCCAGTCCAACTACGCGGCGGCGAAGGCGGGGCTGATCAGCTTCACCAAGACCGTGGCCGTCGAGGTCGCGCGGCGCGGCATCACCGTCAACGCGGTCGCCCCCGGCTGGATCGAGACCGACATGACGGCGGAGGTCTCAAAGGACCTGCTGGCCGCGGTACCCGCCCGGCGGGCCGGAACTCCGGAGGACGTCGCGGCCTGCGTACGCTTCCTGGTGTCCGATCAGGCGGGCTACGTGACCGGGGCAGTCCTTACCGTTGACGGCGGCCTGGCCGCCTAGAACCAGACCACCAAGCGATAGGAGAACCATGTCAACCGTCACCAACGAACAGGTCGAGGCCCGCGTCGTCGAGGCGCTCGCGAGCTTTGGGCCCGATCCCTCCCAGATCACCCGAGACGCGACGTTCGAGGAGCTCGACATCGACTCCCTCGATCTCGTCGAGCTGGCCCAGATCGTCGAGGACGAGTACGGCGTGGTCCTCAAGGGCGAGGACATGAAGGAGCTGAAGACCGTCGGAGACGCGGTCGACCTGATCGTCAGCCGGGCGTAGCGGTGAGCTCAGGTTTGAAGCGAAGGGCAGTGATCACTGGGCTGGGGACGGTCACCCCGCTCGGCGTCGGTGCGGCCACGCTGCACCGACGCTGGGCGGCGGGTGAGTCCGGAATCGAGGACGGTTCCGGGGCCTGCCGCGACTTCGAGCCCAAGGACCATCTGTCGGTCAAGGAGGCCCGGCGCTTGGACCGGTTCTCCCAGTTCGCTGTGGTGGCATCGGGAGAGGCGCTCGAGCAGGCCGGCTGGAGCGAAGGACTGCCGTATGACTCGCTGCGCATCGGCTGCGTGATCGCGACTGGGATCGGCGGCATCGAGACGGTCGAGATACAGCACGACGTGATGCGCGACAAGGGGGCGAAGATGGTTTCCCCGCTCGGCGTCCCGCAGTACATGCCCAACGCCGGCGCCGCGGCGGTGGCAATGAAGCACGGGCTCCAGGGCCAGATGTACGGGGTCGTCTCGGCCTGCTCCGGGGGCGCCCATGCGATCGGCTCCGCGCTGCGGATGATCCAGTACGGCGACGCCGACGCGGTGGTCACCGGAGGAGCCGAGGCGACGCTGACCGAGTTCGGCTTCGCCTGCTTCAACTCGATGCAGGCGCTCTCCCCGACCGGAGTCTCGAGGCCGTTCGACGCCCGTCGTGACGGCTTCGTGATGGGCGAGGGCGCCGGCGCGCTGGTGCTCGAGGAAGCCGACGCGGCGGCCGAGAGAGGGGCCACCGTGCTGGCTGAGGTGATCGGGTACGGGTCCACCTCCGACGCCTACCACCTGACCGCGCCCGAGCCGAGCGGCGGGCCGGCCTCGCGCGCGATCGAGCTGGCCCTCGGCGACGCCGGTCTGACCCCCGAAGACATCGACTACGTCAACGCCCACGGCACCTCGACGCAGCTCAACGACGCGGCCGAGACGGCGGCGCTGAAGCGGGCGCTCGGAGCCGAGCGCGCCAAACAGATCCCGGTCTCCTCGACCAAGTCGGCGATCGGGCATCTGCTCGGCGCGGCGGGCGCGGTCGAAGCCGTGGCCACCGTCCAGGCGCTGCAGCACCGCATCGTCCCGCCGACGCTCAACTACGAGGTCCCGGACCCCGAGCTCGATCTCGACTACGTGCCGGGCGAGGCGCGACCACTGAGCACCGGCAACGGCCGCGCTCCGGTGGCGATCTCGAACTCGTTCGCGTTCGGCGGCCACAACGTGTCGCTCGTGCTGAGGGGCGTGTAGGTGCTCCGACCGTGAGCCTGACCGTCCTGCCCGAGCGCGCCGCGCGCCTTGATCCGCTCCAGCGGCTCGAGGCTCTGTGCGATTCGGGCAGCGTCCAGCCGCTGCGCTCACGCGTCACCTCCCCGCGGCTCGGAGTCCGCGCCGCCCACGGCGACGGCGTCGTCGGCGCGACCGGGCTGGTGCACGGGCGTCCGATCGCGTGCTACGCCCAGGACGGGTCGTACTTCGGCGGCTCGCTGGGCGAGCGACACGCCGACACGATCGTGCGCGTGCTGGAGACGGCCGGCCGGGCGCGCATCCCCGTGGTCGCGTTCGTCGAGTCCGGTGGCGCGCGGATGCAGGAGGGGACGGCGGCGCTGGCCGGCTACGGCCGGATCTTCCGCCACAGCGTCGGCCTCACGGGCGTCGTTCCGCAGCTCTCGGTCGTCTCGGGGGCGTCGGCCGGCGGAGGCGCGTACTCACCGGCGCTGACCGACCTGATCGTGATGACCGAGGACGCGGCGATGTTCCTCACCGGCCCGGGCGTGGTGCGCGAGGCGCTGGGCGAGGAGATCGACGCCGCCGCGCTCGGCGGCCCGCACGTTCACGATCGCAACGGGGTCTGCCATCTCGTCGAGCCCGACGCCGCCGCCGCCGCCGCCCGGGTCCGCGCCTTGCTCGAGTATCTGCCCTCGTCCGCCGGCGAGGCGCCGCCACGGGCCCAGCCGCTCCAGCCCGAGCTGGAGAACCCCGGATCGGTTCTACCGGCCGAACCGCGACGGGCCTACGACGTTCGCGACGCGTTGGCCGGGATCGTCGACGCCGGGTCGCTGCTGGAGCTGTGCCCGCGCTGGGCGCGCAACATCGTGACCGCGTTCGCGCGGCTGGACGGCCGGCCGGTCGGCATCGTCGCCAATCAGCCGCGCCACCTCGGGGGAGTGCTCGACGCCGACGGATCCGAGAAGGCGGCCCGCTTCGTCGGCCTGTGCAACTCGTTCGGACTGCCCTTGATCGCCGTGGTTGACACGCCCGGATTCATGCCCGGGAGCCGTCAGGAGCAGGCGGGCGTGATCCGTCACGGCGCTTCGCTCGTGCGCGCTTTCGCCTCGGCGCGGGTGCCGAAACTGACCGTGGTGCTGCGCAAGTCCTACGGCGGCGCCTACATCACCATGAACTCCCGCGACCTGGGCGCCGACCTGGTGCTCGCCTGGCCGGAGGCCGAGCTGGGGATCATGAGCGCGCGCGCCGCGGTGGGAATCGTCCATGGCCGCGCGCTGCGGGTGGCCGACGACGCTGAGTCCGAGCTCTTGCGCCTGGCGGCGAGCTACACCGAGGAGCACCTGCGGGCCGAGGCGGCGGCGGCCTCGGGATTTGTCGACGAGCTCGTGGACCCGTCGCGGACGCGGGAGCGGCTGGCCTGGGCGCTGCGCACCCTCGCCGGCCCGTTCGGACGCCAGGCGGGGGAGACGAGGTGATCCTGGCCGGCAAGCGCCTGCTGATCACCGGCGTCATCACCAAGGACTCGATCGCCTACCACGTGGCCGAGCAGGCCCAGCAGGAGGGCGCCGAGATCGCGCTGACCAGCTTCGGCCGCGTGCGGCGGATGACCGAGCGCGCGGCCCAGAAGCTCGACCCCGTTCCGGAGGTGCTCGAGCTCGACGTCAACAACCCCGAGGACCTCGCGTCGCTCACCCGATCGCTCGATCACAGCTGGGGCCGTGTGGACGGAGCGCTGCACGCGATCGCGTTCGCTCCCGAGGACGCCCTCGGCGGGCGCTTCCTGACCACGCCGCCGGAGAGCGCAGCGCAGGCGTTTCAGACCAGCGCGTTCTCGCTCAAGTCGCTGGCCACCGCGCTCGCGCCGTTGATGGGCAGCGGTTCGAGCCTCGTCGGTCTCGACTTCGACGCCACCGTCGCGTGGCCGATCTACGACTGGATGGGCGTGGCCAAGGCGGCGCTGGAATCGGTGTCGCGCTATCTGGCCCGTGACCTCGGGCCGCGCGGGATCCGGGTGAACCTCGTGGCCGCCGGCCCCCTGGGGACGGTGGCGGCGCGCGGGATCCCGGGCTTTGAGCGTCTGGCCGACCTATGGCGGGCGCAGGCGCCGCTCGGCTGGGATGCGGAGGACCCGGTCCCGGTGGCCCGCGCGATCTGCTTCCTGCTCTCGGACTATGCCCAGGCGATCAGCGGCGAGATCCTCCACGTCGACGGCGGCTTTCACGCCATTGGCGCGCCGCTCGAGTATCCCGGCCCGGCGGCCGAGCCCGCTACCTGAACAGATCCTCCTTGCGGGGGCGGATCAGCGCCGCGGCACCCGGCCCGTGATCGGCGCTCACGTGAGCGCCGGCGCCGCGGACCAGGACCGCCGGCTGGCGGCCGTCCTTGGACCGGGCCAGGTCGGCGGCCCCCGCGAGCTCGTCGGCGATCGCGATCCAGGTCGCGCGCAGCTCACGACCGGATGCGTCGATGCGCCCGCGCCAGTCCTCGAGCGGTTCCAGGCCGGCGCACCCGATCGCCACGTCGCACTGCCCGTGGCGCCAGGCGCGGCCGAACGAGTCGGTGATCAGGACCGCGGGGGAGATGCCGGTGAGCGCGGTCAGCCGCTCACGCAGCCCCCGGGCCGAGCGGTCGGGATCCTCCGGGAGCATGATCACCGTGTCGGGCTCGGCCGCATTCGACGCGTCGACGCCGGCATTGGCACACACGAATCCGTGGCGGGTGACGCAGATCAGCACTCCGTGGGCGGCGCGGATCACCTCGCGTGATTCGTCGAGCACCACCTGCACGGCCCGAGCGTCCTTGCCGTGCTCGGCGGCCAGCCCCAGCGCTCGCGCCCCGGGGACCACGCCGGCCAGCGACCGGACGCGCCCCTCGGACTTCGACACCACCTTGTGGGCCACGACCACCACGTCGCCCTCGTGCAACCCTCCGGAAGCCGGGGCGATCAGGGCGGCGAGATCGTCGCCGGCCGCGATCTCGGGCAGCCCTTCGAGCGCGGTGGCACTCAGCACTACGGCCCCTGGCGGGTCGAGTTCACACCACGACACTACGCCCGGCTGCGCATCAGCTGGTTGAGCATGCCGCGGGTGTGTGCGGCGCGGCCGTGCGTGACGGCCAGCGCCGCCCGCAGCGCCGCGAGGTCCTCGGGGGTGTCGACGTCGAGGGCCAGCGACGGCACGTCCACCACCTCGCCCGCGGCGCCGGCCTGGCGGGCGATCGCGAGATGGCGGTCGCGGCTTCCGAGCCCGAACGAGAGGGCGATCGCGTTCGGCGGCGTCAGCAGCAGCCCGTTCGTGCCGGTGCCGTGCCGATCGGCGACGATCAGCGCCGAGGGGGTCTCGAACGGATGCCCGATCAGCGCGTCGAGCTGCGCCGGATCGAGCGCCGGGCAGTCGCCGGGAACGAGCAGCGCCCGTTCGTAGCCGGCTTCGATCGCGTGCTCGATACCGAGCGCACCGGCCTCGCTGTGTCCCTGCTCCGCATCGTCGAGCACGGTCGCTCCGTAGCCCCCGGCGATCTGCTGGGCCCCGTGATCCATCGTCACCACCAGGACGTCGTCGACCGCGGTCGCCCGGCGCAGGGCGGTCAGGACGTCGGAGAACATCGCCTCCGCCAGCGCACGGCGGGGTCCCGGAGTGAGTTCGGTCTCGAGCCGCTGCTTGGCGTCGGCGAAGCTCTTGATGGGCAGGATCGCAAGCGTCCGCATGGGTTCCACACGCTACTCGCTGGGCTCGGTTTCACGCCCGAGGGCGAGCGCGAACGCGAGTGTCTGCTGGGCCAGGTGACGCCGTCGGCCGGGATCGTCCATCAACACCTCGGTCTCGAGCACGGGCACGCCGTCCGCTCGCTGGTCGGAGACGAGACCGTCGATCAGGCCGGCGTAGGCCGCGACGACGCCGTCGGCGTCGACGCTCAGGCCGGCCGCCTGCATGAAGACGGCGGTCGGTCCCTTGAGCACGGCCCCGCGCACCAGCGGGCTCACCGCCACGACCGGCGCGCCGCTCTGGGTCACTGCCTCGCGCAGGCCGGGCAGGGCCAGGATCGGACCGATCGAGATCACCGGATTCGAGGGCCCGATCACGATCGCGCGGGCAGCGGCGATCGCCTCGAGCACCTCCGGAGTCGGCCTTGCCGCCCGAGCGCCCCGGAAGTCGTAGCTCTCGATCGGGCCCTCGCCGCGGCCCTTGATCATGAACTCCTGAAACGGCCAGTTGCGGCCCTGGGCCGTGACCCGGGTGCGCACCGGCTGGTCGCTCATCGGCAGAACCCGGGCGCGCACGCCGAAGGCGCGGCTGATCGAGGCCTGGGCGTCGGTCAGCCGGTCACCGGCGTCGAGCGCCCGCGCTCGCTCCAGGCCCACGGCGAGGTCGCGGTCGCCGAGGTTGAACCACACCTCGGTCCGCAGCTCGCGCAGGCCGTTCATCACCTCGAACGTGTCCCCGTCCAGGCCCCACCCGCGCTCGTCGATGCGGTCTGCCAGCCAGAAGGTGACGAGGTCGGGATCGGGGGACACGTAGGCGCCGTAGATCTCGACGTCGTCGGCGGTGTTGGCCACGACCACGAGCTCGTCGCCGATGACGTCGAGCATCCCGCGGGCCAGCTTCGCGCCGCCGGTCCCGCCGGCCAGCACGACCACCGGGCCGCTCACCACAGATCGCCGGCCAGGCCGGTGATCTTCATCCCCGCTCGCGTCTTGTACCGCACGTTGATCGAGATCAGCAGCGCCGTCAGCTGCTCGACGATCCGCGCCATCTCGAGCCGGCCCGCGTCGACCGCGCGCAGGCCGGGGATCTGCTCCAGCAGCTCGGCCACCCGGGCCTTGTCCGCGCGGCGATCGCCGCACAGCAGGACGTCCTCGTCGAGCTCGTGGTCGAGATCGGTGAGCAGCGCCGCGCTGACGGTGTGCAGAGCCGAGACCACGATGACGCCGTCGGGCACCATCTCCTGCGCCTGCTGGGCGGCCGAGCCCTGCCACACGCCCAGCGTCCTGGTCGCCCGGCCACTGACCGCGGCCGCCAGCGGCACCGTGGCATCGACGACCAGCTGGCCGGCGGCCAGCGCCGTCTTCAGGTTGGTCAGCGTCTCGGACTGGCTGCGGAACGGGACCGAGAGCACCACGATCTCCGCACCGAGCACGGCCTCGGCGTTCTGCAGCCCCGAGAACGACCCTTCCGGCACCAGCCCCGCGGCGCGCTCGGCGGCCTCGCCCGCGCGACCGGCGTCGCGTGATCCGATCACGACCGGCACTCCCTGGCGGCCCAGGCGCAGCGCGAGGCCGAACCCGAGCGCACCGGTCGCGCCCACTATGCAGACTGGCTCTGGCACGGGCCGAACCATATAGGCCGCTCCGCGGCCTTGGCTGGCGCCGGGGGGTCCAGTGCGGACTCGCGGGGCGGTTGGGCGGCCGGTTCACGGTACTGTGCTGCCATGCGCTTCGACGTACGCACCGCGCTGGTTACCGGGGGCGGCTCCGGGATCGGGGCTGCCACGTCGCGGCGGCTGGCCGGCCAGGGCGCCCAGGTCGTGGTCGCCGACATCAACGCCGCCGCGGCCCGCGACGTCGCCGCCGAGATCGACGCGATGGCGGTGACGATGGACGTGGCCGACGCGGAGTCGGTCCGCGCCGCGGCCGAGGAGGCCGGCCCGATCGACATCCTCGTCAACAACGCCGGTACCGACCTGCCGGGGTTCTTCGTCAATACCAACGAGCAGATGTGGGACTTCGTGATCGCGGTCAACCTGCGCGGGACGCTGTCGGTCACGCACGCGTTCCTGCCCGGGATGCACGAGCGCGGCCGGGGCTCGATCGTCAACGTCGCCAGCGAGGCCGGGCGTACCGGCTCGCAGCTCTCCTCGAGCTACAGCGCCGCCAAGGCGGGCGTGATCGGATTCACCAAGGCGATCGCCCGCGAGTCGGCGCGCTTCGGCGTGCGCTGCAACGCGGTCGCGCCGGGTCCGATCGACACCCCGCTGCTCAACGCTGCCCCCGAGGCGATGGGCGAGCTCGGGGCCCGGCTCAAGCAGGGGATGATCGATGCCACCGCGATGCGCCGCCTGGGCACCCCCGACGAGGTGGCGGCGGCGATTGCCTTTCTCGCCTCCGACGATGCCTCGTACGTGACCGGTCAGACGCTCGGTGTCTCCGGGGGCCTGTCGATGTGGTGAGGTCCGCGGTGAGCGCGCTGGAGCCAGGGATCGAGCGGTCCGAGGAGTTCGTCGTGGAGGGCCGGCTGCTCACCGACGTCGGGGGCACGCTCGGTTTCTCGGTTCTGTCGACGCCGGGGATGATCGGGATGATGGAGCGCACCGCGGCGATGCTCGTGCACCCGCTGCTGCCCGAGGGCCGCGCGACGGTCCGGTTCGAGGTCTGCGTCAAGCACGTCGCCGGGGTCCAGGAGGGCGCCCGCTGCACCGCGCACGCTCGCCTCGACGAGGTGCTCGACGGGCGCAAGCTCCGGTTCGCGGTCGAGGTGATGGCTGAGGACGGCCGCACGATCGGCGTCGGGACCCACGAGCGGCGGATGATCGAGGCGGTCCCAGGATCGTGACCCGCGCGCTGTCCCTCCTCGGTGCCCTGATCCTGTTCGGGTCCCTGGCCGCACCGGCGGGCGCATCGGCGGCCCGCGGCACGCCGGCCCCGATTCGCGTTCAACAGGCCTCGCTACGCCAGCGCGGGCAGCAACTCGTCTGGAGCGTGCGGACGCTGGCTGCGTTCTCACCCAACGAGATGCAACACGACGGGCGCTCGCTGTGCCTGTTGGTCGAGCGGCTCAGCCCCGCGACCGTGGTCGGCGAGCTGTGCGTCAAGCACCCCGGGAGCCGGCGTCATCCGCAGCTCATCTACCGGCACGCTACCCGTTCCGGGTTCGCCGGCGGACGCGTGGTCGCGGCCGCGGTCACCCGCGCCGATGCCCGCGAGCTGACTGCCACCTTCCTGCCGTCGAGCATCGCCCTCGGCTACCGGACGCTGCGCTGGCAGGTGCTCACCTCGGTCCGCGGCCTCGGCTGTGCGGCGGTGGCGGGCAACACCTCCCTGTGCGGCTCCCGCTTCCCGGCTCGCCCGGCGCTGGGCGCGATGCACCCGCCGCAGCTGATCGGCTGCACGACTCGCGGTCCGGCGTACGTCAATGGCGGACCGGCGAACCGCCGCGTCGTCGCCCTGACCTTCGACGACGGGCCGTGGTACGACACGCCCCAATTCCTGAACGTGCTCGAGCGCGAGCACGTGGTGGCGACCTTCTTCGAGATCGGCGAGCAGATCTCGACCTACGGTCAGGGCGGCGCGATCGAACGGCGCATGCTCGCCGACGGCGACATGGTCGGCGACCACACCTGGAGCCATCCCAATGTGGCCGGCGCCGGCCCGTTCGCCGCGTCGCAGATCTCCTCGACCGCCAACGCGATCAGCCGGGCCACCGGTGGCTTCCGGCCGTGCCTGTTCCGCGCCCCGTACGGTTCCGTGAGCGGCGCCCTGATCGCCGAGGCCCGCTCGATGGGCTTCACCACGATCGAGTGGAACGTCGACCCGACCGACTGGGCCCGCCCCGGCACCGACGCGATCTACCAGCGCGTGGTCGCCGCGGTCACGAACGGCTCGATCGTCATCCAGCACGACGGCGGCGGCGACCGCTCGGAGACCCTGGCCGCCCTCCCGCGGGAGATCGCGACGCTCAAGCAGCGCGGCTTCCGGTTCGAGACCGTCACCCAGCTGCTCGGCGCTCAGCTGATCTATCGCTGAGCGTGGATCAGGGCGGGAGTCCCTGAGCGCCGGGGCCGCACCATAGAATCGTCCTGGTGAGCGCGCTTCCCAGCAGTGTCCGCATCCGCGAGGTCGGCCCGCGTGACGGCTTCCAGAACGAGCCCGACGTGATCGAGACGGCGGACAAGGTGCGGCTGATCGGGGAGCTCGGGCGCACCGGCCTGCGCCGGATCGAGGTGACCAGCTTCGTGCGCCCCGACGTGATCCCGCAGCTCGCCGACGCCGCCGCGGTGCTCGAGGCGGTCGAGCTGCCGGACACCGTGTCCGTGAGCGTCCTGATCCCGAATCAGCGCGGCCTCGAGCGGGCGCTCGAGCACCGCGCGCGATTTCAGGAGATCAACGGCTTCCTCTCGGCCTCGGAGTCGCACAACCAGCGCAACGTCGGTCGCTCGATCGAGGAGTCCCTCACCGGCCTCGAGCGCACCTTCGCCCGGGCCCGCGCCGAGGGCCTGCGCTGCGAGGGCGTGATCTCGGTCTCGTTCGGCTGCCCGTACGACGGCCGGGTGGCCCCGGAGCGCGTGTTCTCAATCGCGCGCCGGCTGGCCGACGCCGGCGCCGAGGAGATCGGCTTCGGGGACACGACCGGCATGGCCAACCCGGTGCAGGTGCGTGCGTTCTTCGCCGCCGCGCGCGAGGCGCTGCCGCGAGTGGAGCTGACCGCCCACTTCCACAACACCCGGGGGCAGGGCCTGGCCAACGTGCTGGCGGCGCTGGAGGTGGGCATCGACAGCTTCGAGTCGAGCTTCGGCGAGCTCGGCGGCTGCCCGGTTCCGGCGGGGGCGACCGGCAACATCGCCACCGAGGATCTGGTCTCGATGCTGCACGAGATGGGGATCGAGACCGGCATTGATCTGATCGCGCTGGTGCAGGCGTCGAGATCGGTCCAGCAGGTGCTGGGGAGGACCCTCGGGAGCCATGTGCTCCGGGCCGGACCCGTCCAGTGGGCCTCGCCCGCGGCAGGTTAGACCCTGATTAGCAGGTACCGCAGACCTCGACCGTGGCCGGGAGTTCACATATTCTGGGCCGCATCCGGGGGCGACCGTGCAACGACTTTTCGACCAGGAGGTCAGTGATGCGTTTCAGTGTGGGCCGGTTGGGCATGGCCATGTGTACGATCGCCGCGGTCGTGGTGGCCGGCTGCGGCTCCAGCTCCAGCAGCTCGAGCAGCTCCAGTTCGTCGGGCGCGAGCACGACCGCGAGCACCCCGACGACAGCCGCCGTCGCCTCCGTCGTGGCGCTGGTGCCGGCGTCGGTGAAATCGAAGGGGACGTACACGGTCGCCGCCGACGCAAGCTACGCCCCCAACGAGTTCGTCGCCAGCGACGGCCACACCGTGCAGGGGATGGACGCCGACCTCGCCCAGGCACTGGGCGCCGCGATGGGACTGAAAGTCAGCGTCGTCAACGCGACTTTCGACAGCATCATCCCCGGGTTGGCCGCCGGCAAGTACGACATGGGCGCCTCCTCGTTCACCGACACCAAGGCCCGTGAGAAGACGGTTGATTTCGTGACCTACTTCTCCGCCGGCACCTCGTTCTACACCAAGGCTCAGGGCGGCGTCTCGGTCAACACGCTGGCCGACCTGTGCGGGCACACGGTCGCGGTCGAGAAGGGCACCACCCAGCAGACGGACGCAACCGCCCAGAGCGCCAAGTGCAAGAGCGCCGGCAAGGGCGGCGTGACCGTGCTCGTGTTCCCCGACCAGAACGGCGCCAACCTCGCGCTGCAGTCGGGTCGCGCCCAGGTCGTGATGGCCGACTCGCCGGTGGCCGACTACGCGGTCAAGCAGTCGAACGGCACGTTCAAGCTCGTCGGCCAGACCTACGGCACCGCCCCATACGGCCTCGCGCTGCCCAAGGGCAACGGGATGGCTCCGGCGGTGCTGGCCGCGGTCAAGGCGCTGATGGCCGACGGCACCTACAAGGCGATCCTCACCAAGTGGGGGATCGAGCCGGGCGCGATCACCAACCCGCAGATCAACGGAGCGACGAGCTGAGGTAGACGCTCGTGCCCTCCACCGAGGCCACCGAGAGTCAGGAGGGACAGGGACGGCCTGAGGACATCAAGGCCGTCCCGGTCCGCCACCCGGGGCGCTGGATCACCGCGGCGATCGTGCTGCTCATCACGGTCGCGATCATCAACTCGGTCGCGACCAACCCGCGCTTCGAGTGGAGCATCGTCGGCCAGTACCTGTTCGACCCCCGGATCCTGCATGGCGTCCGGATCACGATCGAGCTGACCGTCGTGGCGATGATCGTCGGGATCGTGGGCGGGGTCCTGCTCGCCGTGATGCGGCTGTCGCCCAACCCGCTCGTATCCGGGGCGAGCTGGGTCTACATCTGGTTCTTCCGCGGCACGCCGCTGCTGGTCCAGATCCTGTTCTGGAGCTACATCTCGGCCTTGTACCCCAAGATCAACCTCGGGATCCCGTTCGGCCCCGCGTTCATCCACGCCGATGCGAACTCGCTGCTGAAGCCGTTCCTCGTCTCCGTGCTCGCACTGGGCCTCAACGAGGCGGCGTACATGGCCGAGATCGTTCGCGCCGGCATCATCTCGGTCGACGAGGGCCAGTCCGAGGCGGCCGCGTCGCTGGGGATGAGCCGGCTGCTGACGATGCGGCGGGTGGTGCTGCCGCAGGCGATGCGCGTGATCGTGCCGCCGACCGGCAACGAGACGATCTCGATGCTGAAGAACTCGTCGCTCGTCAGCGTGATTGCCTACACGGAGCTGCTGTACTCCGCGCAGCTGATCTACAGCGTGAATTACAAGACGATTCAGCTCCTGATCGTGGCCAGCTTCTGGTATCTGGTCATGACGAGCGTGCTGTACGTGGGTCAGTACTTCATCGAACGGCGGTTCGGGCGCGGCTTCTCGCGCGCTGAGCAGGCCGGGATGCGAGAACGCTGGCTCGGTTTCGGGCGCGGCAGCGCCGGCGGTGCGCCATGAGCGAGCCGATGGTCAAAGCCGAGGGCGTGCACAAGCGCTTTGGGCGCCTCGAGGTGCTGAACGGAATCAGCCTCGAGGTGAAGGCCGGCGAGGTGATGTGCCTGCTGGGGCCGTCGGGGTCTGGCAAGTCGACGTTCCTGCGCTGCATCAACCATCTGGAGAAGATCAACTCCGGGCGCCTGTCCGTCGACGGCGAGCTGGTCGGCTACCGCGAGACCGGCGGCAAGCTGCACGAGCTGCGCGATTCCGAGGTGTGCGGAAAGCGGGCCCAGATCGGGATGGTGTTCCAGCACTTCAACCTGTTCCCGCACATGACGGCGCTGGACAACGTCGTCGAGGCGCCGGTCAAGGTGCTGAAGCTGCGCCGCGCGGAGGCGCGCGAGCGCGCCCGTGAGCTGCTCGCGCAGGTCGGGCTGGCCGAGAAGGCCGATAGCTATCCGGCCCAGCTCTCCGGCGGCCAGCAGCAGCGGGTGGCGATCGCCCGCGCGCTGGCCATGCGCCCCAAGCTGATGCTGTTCGACGAGCCCACCTCGGCGCTCGACCCCGAGCTGGTCGGCGACGTCCTCGACGTGATGCGCCAGCTCGCCTCCCAGGGCATGACGATGATCGTCGTCACGCACGAGATGGGCTTCGCCCGCGGGGTCGCCGACACGGTCGTGTTCATGGACGCGGGCGTCGTCGTCGAGTCGGGAAAGCCCGACGACGTGATCTCGAACCCGCAGCACGAGCGCACCAGGACGTTCCTGTCCAAGGTCCTCTGAGCCGCCACCGGCGCGCTCTGCCGGTCCCGTCGGGCTCGGGTGGCGTACGCTTGCGCGCCTCGCAAGCGATAAGGGAGACGGCATGGCGGAGATCGAGAAGGTTGGGGTGCTCGGATGTGGCCTGATGGGCCACGGCATCACGCAGGTGGCCGCCCAGGCGGGCTACGAGGTGGTCGTCCGCGAGGTCGACGAGGCCCCGCTGGCCAAGGGGATCGGCAAGATCGAGAAGCAGCTCGCTCGGGCTGTGGAGAAGGGCAAGGCCACCCAGGAGGATGCCGACGCGGTGCGTTCGCGCATCCAGGGAACGGTTGACTACGGCGATCTCGCCGACTGCGACCTGGTGCTCGAGGCGATCACCGAGGATCTCGGGCTGAAGCTCGAGATGTGGGCCGCGGTCGACGCCGTGGCCAAGCCCGAGGCGTTCTTCGCCACCAACACGTCCTCGCTGGCGGTGATCGAGCAGGCTGCCAGCACGAGCCGCCCCGAGCGCTTCCTGGGGCTGCATTTCTTCAACCCGGTTCAGGTGATGAAGCTGCTCGAGGTCGTCCGCTGCGTGACCACCTCGCCCGAGGCGCTCGAGGTGGGGCTCGAGTTCGGCCGCCGGCTCGGCAAGCTGACGGTGCAGACCAACGACAAGGCGGGCTTCATCGTCAACCGGCTGCTGGTCCCGTACATGCTCGACGCGATTCGGGCCTACGAGGAGGGCGTCGGGTCGATCACCGAGATCGACGAGGGGATGAAGGGCGGCGCCGCGCACCCGATGGGCCCGCTCGCGCTGCTCGACTTGATCGGCCTGGACACGATCGGAGCGGTGTGCGACGCGCTGTACGACGAGTTCCGGGAGCGGCGCTTCGCTCGGCCGCCGACCCTGCGCAAGATGCTCGCCGCGGGCTGGTACGGGCGCAAGTCCGGGATCGGCTTCTACGACTACTCGGGCGAGACGCCGGTGGAGAACCCCGGTCTGAGGTGAGCCGGGTGATCGAGCGACTGCGGCCGCACCCGCACCGCGGTGACGTGATCGCTGCGGGTGCGGTGCCGCTGGCGCTCTCGGCGGTGATCATCGAGCTGCGGATGGCGCAGTGGTCGCTCGGGCCGCGCTTTGTCGTGGTGGCGCTGGTCGGGGGCCTGGTCCTGACCATGGGCTGGCTGGCGCCGCTCCAGTTCGACGGACCCCGGTCCTACCACACCGTGCTGCTGGTCGCGGGCCTGCTCACGCTGCTCCCGGCGCTGGTGCTGCTGGCCGAGATCCTCGGCTCCGGGCGCCGGCCGGGCAGCGGCGCCGTCGCGTGGATCCTCGCCGCCGAGGCCGTGCTCGCCGCCACCGTCGCGCTCCGGGCCAATTCTGCCGTGTGCACGCTGCTCGCCGCGCTCGCCGCGGTGGTCGCCGTCGAGGCGTTCGTGGCCTGGGCGTGGGGGCCGGAGAGCCTCGGGACCTTCCGGGCCCTGCTGCTGGTGCTGACGGTGCCGCTGATCGCCGGGGCGGTCCGCCTGCGCGACAGCCGGCGCCGGCACGCTGTCTCCCTCGTCAACGCGGCCGGGCTGCTCGCGCTGGTGCTCGGCGCCAGCTTCCTGCTCGGCACCCTGGTGGCGGCGACGATTCAGGCGCCCGCCGGAGGCCGGCTGCCCTCAGCCGCCGGGGCGGCGGTCGGCTGGGAGCTCTATCTGCTGGCGATCGGCTTCGGCCTCGTCGCCTACGCCGGCGCCGACCGCGAGCCCGGGCCGGCTTACCTCGGCACGGCGGTGCTGATCGTGTTCGCCGCTCTCGCCGGCGTCCCGGCGATCAACCGCGGCGCGCTCGTCGGCTGGCCCCTGTTCCTGTTCGCGCTCGGAGCCGTGGGGCTCATCGTCGGGCTGCGCCCGCGCCGGCCGCTGCCGCCCGAGCCCGCCTCGGGCATCGCACCCACCGTTTCCCTCGATCCCAAGGACACCGAATGACCGATGTGCAAGACGCAGAGGCCCGCGCGCTCGCCGGCGGACCGGACCGCCACCGTGCCAAGGCGGCCGAGCAGGGCAAGCTGCCGGTGCGCGTGCGGGTGGCCAAGGTGCTGGATCCCGGCTCGTTCGCCGAGGACGGGCTGCTGGCCAGCTGGGAGCAGGAGGGGCTGGGCGCCGAGGGCGTCGTCACCGGGCTGGGCACGATCGGCGGCCGCGTCGTCGCGGTGATGGCCAACGACCCGACCGTGAAGGCCGGATCGTGGGGGCCCAAGACGGTCGAGAAGATCCTCCGCATCCAGGAGCGGGCGCTGACGCTGCGCGCGCCGATCATCTACCTGGTCGATTCGGCCGGCGCCCGGATCGATCACCAGGTGCAGATGTTTCCCGGGCGGCGGCACGCCGGCCGAATCTTCTACAACCAGGTGCGGCTCTCCGGCCTGGTGCCGCAGGTCTGCGTCCTGTTCGGGCCGAGCGCCGCCGGCGGCGCCTACATCCCCGCCTTCTGCGACATCGTGATCATGCGCGACGGCAACGCTTCGATGTACCTCGGCTCGCCGCGGATGGCGGAGATGGTGATCGGCGAGAAGGTCACGCTCGAGGAGATGGGCGGCGCCAGGATGCACACCTCCAAGAGCGGCTGTGGCCATGTGCTGGTGCGCAGCGACGAGGAGGGGATCGAGCTCGCGCGCCGGTACCTGAGCTACTTCCCGGCGAACTGGGAGGGCGAGCCGCCCGTTGCCCCGCCGGCCGAGCCGGAGTCAGACCGGCCGATCCGGGAGCTGATCCCGGCCGACGAGAACAAGCCGTTCGACATGCGCGAACTGCTCGACAGCCTGCTCGATGCGGGCTCGCTGCTCGAGATCCACGCCCGCTGGGCCAAGGAGGTGATCGTGGCCTACGGGCGGCTGGACGGCCGGGTCCTGGGCGTGGTGGCCAACCAGCCCAAGGTCAAGGGCGGGGTGCTGTTCGTCGACTCCTCCGACAAGTGCGCGCGATTCATCCAGACCTGCAACGCCTTCAACGTCCCATTGCTGTTCCTGGCCGACGTGCCCGGCTTCATGATCGGCACTCAGGTCGAGCGCGAGGGCATCATCCGCCATGGCGCGAAGATGATCAGCGCGGTATCGGAGGCGACGGTGCCGAAGATCTCGGTGATCGTGCGCAAGGCCTACGGAGCCGGGCTCTACGCGATGGCCGGGCCGGCCTTCGAGCCCGACTGCTGCATCGCCCTGCCCAGCGCCTCGATCGCCGTCATGGGCCCGCAGGCGGCGATCAACGCCGTCTACTACAACCAGCTGCAGGCGATCGACGATCCCGACCTCCGCGCCGCTCGCACCGAGGAGCTCAGGCGGGAGTATGCGGAGGACATCGACATCCTCCACCTCGGCTCCGAGCTCGTCGTCGATGCGGTGATCCCGCCTGAGGATCTGCGCGCCGAGCTGGTGCGCCGCTTTGCGCTGGCGGCCGGGAAACACCGCGAATGGCCGGCCAAGCGCAACGCGGTGACACCGGCGTAGGGTCAGCGCCCCGGACTCGTCTCGCTGCGGCGCTGCCGGGTAGCGGGCCTCGTCGCGGCGCCGGCCGGAGGCGGGCTACCCGCCGACCGCCTCCCGGTCGCGGCGCAATCTCGCCACATCGGCGTCGATTGCATCGACCAGCGCGAGCGCGAACACGAGCGCCGCGTCCAGCGCGGCCGGCTCCACGGCGTCGGCCGCATCGGCGGGAGTGTGCGAGCGTGGAGCGATCCCGCGCTCGTCCAGGCAGCCGATCGTGAGCGCGGGCAGTCCGGCCGCCCGGGCGGGCAGCGCGGGAGCGATGCCCCGGCCTCGGTGCGGGCCGGCCGAGAGGTTGGCCTCGGCCTCAGCCACCCGGGCGCTGAGCTCGCGCAGCCGCGCGAAGGAGCGCAGAGGGACGAGCGTGCCGTCGCTCACCCACCATCGCGGGCGGCCCGCGCCGCAGGCCGCGATCCCCAGCACGACGGTGTTGGTGACGTTGAGCGTCCTGCGGCGGGCGCGCAGATGCCGCCGCAGGCCGATCGCGCCTCCGTCCCCGGCCCCCTGCAGCACCAGCTCCACCGCCAGCTGGCCCGGCGGCCCGGCATCGAGCGCGCGCAGCAGGGCCAGGGCGACGCCGACCCCGGCGCCGTCATCACCAGCGCCGGGGCCGAAGCCCGCGCTGGCCAGCTCGATCAGGAGCGCCAGCGAGATCACCAGCACGACCGTGGGTAGCAGCTGCGCGACGCCGGCGACTGTGCCGCGCTGACCCTCGAGCCGCAGGATCGCCACCGCGAGCAGCCACAGGAGCGCGATCACCAGCCATCCGACCCAACCGAGTGACAGATCGCCGGTGAGCCTCCGGAGCCTCGCCGTGGCCGCCCGGACACCGTCCCGGTGGACGAGTCCCATCCTGCCGGCGTCGTAGTTGGCCGTAACGATCAGCCGTATCCGGTCATCCCCAGGATCACCGCCGCCGACCACGTTCTGGCTCGCTCGCTCGGGCGTCAGGCGCCGGCCGAGCGAGACTCCGAACACGGCGTCGGCCAGGACCGACAGCACCGCGACCAGGATCAGCGCACCGCCGATCTGCGGGTCCGAGGCGGCGACCAGGCAGCCGGCCAGCCCCAGCGCCACGTGCCAGGCGTGGGTCAGGGCCCAGCTCGGACGACACCAGAACGTCTCCAGGCGCGCATCGCGCCCGCTGGCCTGGAGCTCCCCGCACAGCCACGCGGCCGCTCGGCGCTCGGCGTCCGTGCCGGCTCCGCGCCGGTCGAACTGCGCCAGACCGATGACCGTCTCCGCTGCTCCCATCGAGCGGGCATGATCCCAGGCCGGTTCGCCGCCCGCGGCGTTAGCCGGGGCGGCGGCGCCTCGCCGGAATGGCCTGTAGCTCGGCTTTGGCCGCGATTCGCTACAACGTGGGCGATGACCGACACCGGGGAGCAGGCGCTCCTCGCCATCGCTGAGGAGGCCGCCGCCGCGGCGGCCGCTGAGCTCCGAGCCCGTTTCGGCCAGCGTGAGGGCGTGCGCGCCAAGAGTGGACCGACGGACCTCGTCTCCGACGCGGATCTCGCCGCCGAGTCCGCGATCAGGGACGTGCTCGCCGCGCGCCGTCCCGGGGACTCGATCCTGGCCGAGGAGGGCGGGGCCAGCGGTCACGGCTCGCTGCGATGGGTGGTCGACCCTCTGGACGGCACGATCAACTACCTGTTCGGCATCCCCGTCTTCGCCGTCTCGATCGCCTGCGAGGACGCACGCGGCGCGCTCGCCGGCGTGGTGCTCGATCCGATCCGCGACGAATGCTTCGCGGCGACCCGGTCCGGGCCGCCGACCCTCAACGGCGAGGCGATCGAAGCATCCAAGCGCTCCGACCTCTCGACGGCGCTCATCGCCACCGGATTCAGCTACGACGCCCAGGTACGCGAGCGCCAAGCGGTGGTCATCGCCCGGCTGCTGCCGCGGGTCCGCGACATCCGCCGGCTCGGTGCTGCAGCGCTCGACCTGGCCTGGACCGCCTGCGGGCGCTACGACGCCTATTTCGAGCGCGGGCTCAAGGCCTGGGACCTGGCCGCCGGCGCCCTGATCGCAGCCCGCGCCGCGATCGACGTGCGCCCGCTGGCGGCAACGCCCGAGGACCCCTCGGGCGTTGCCGCCGCTCCGGCTGCTCTCATTGAGCCACTGATGGCTTTGGTGCGGGCCACATGAGGACCCGATGGCGGCGGCCGTGGACGGCCGCCGGGGCGCTGGTGCTGGCCCTGCTGGCGGCGTCCTGCGGTCACAGCATCAAGGAGCTCGGCCCCGGCACCGCGGCCACCGGTGCGCCCGCGTCGCTCGGTCCCGGGCCCCAGCGGTCCCTGGCTCCCGTAGCTCCGACCTTGTCGGTCGCGGACGAGAACCGGCTCCCCGGGACCCGGGCCTGGCAGCTCTCGGGCCGCCCCGGTTCGGGGCTGGTCGAGGGCTATGTGTCCGAGCAGGAGGTCACGCCCGGGCGGGTCGAGCGCTTCTACGTCCACGCGCCGGGGGCGAGATGGGTCCGCGTGGAGCTGTTCAGGATGGGGTGGTACGGTGGCCGCGGCGGCCGGCTCGTGCTGCGCTCCGGTCAGCTGCCGGCGATCCGACAGCCGCCCTGCCATCACGACCTCCGGACGGGTCTCACCGAGTGCCGCTGGCACGCCACGTGGTCGCCGCGCCTGCCGAGCTCGCTGGTCAGCGGCGTCTATGTGGGCAAGCTCGTGACCAGCGCCGGGGCGCAGAAGGACACGCTGCTGGTGGTTCGAGCCAGGCGAGCCGGGCCGCTGGTGGCGCAGCTGGCGACGGCGACCTACGAGGCCTACAACGACTGGGGCGGCGATGACCTGTACCCGGCCGTCACGCCGGTGATCGAGACCGGGACTACCCAGGGGATCGAGGTTTCCTACGACCGGCCCTATGACACCGCCACTGGCGCCGGTCAGCTGTTCGCCCGTGACATCGCGATGGTGCGCTTCCTCGAGCGCGAGGGCTACCCGCTGACCTACGCCACCGACACCGGCGTCGATCTGCATTCCACCGAGCTGCTCGGCGCGCGCGCGGTGCTCGACATCGGTCACTCCGAGTACTGGTCCCTGCGGGCGCACGACGCCTACGCCGCCGCCCGCGATGCCGGCGTGAACCTGGCCTTCTTCACCTCGGACACGATGGGCTGGCGCGTCCGCTATGCCCGCGCGACGCCCGCATCGAGCGAAGCGGGACACCCTGACCACGTGATCATCGCCTACAAGCAGCACGCGCTGCTCGACGTCGACCGCTCCCAGCCGAGCGGCCGGTTTCCTGACGGCGGCGCCTCGGTCACCGGCACCGTGTACGAGAACTGCATCACGCCGCGCCTCACCCACGCGGCCGGCCCGCCGGTCTACGCCTACTACGGGTGGTCACCGGCGCCGACGCTGAGGCCGCGATGGCTGTTCCGGGGAACCGGCTTCACCGCCGGCTCGGTGGTGGACGGGATCGTCGGCTACGAGCTCGACCGGATCGCGCCGCTGCCGCCGGGCCCGGTCGACGTGATCGGCGGCGGATCGGCGGTGTGCCAGAGCAGAATCGCCCCGTCGGATCAGACCTACAGCACGCTCTACCGAGCACGGTCGGGAGCGCTCGTGTTCTCGGCCGGCACGATGGGCTGGCAGCTCGGGCTCTCGCCGGTGCCCTCGACCTCCCCGGACGCGCCGCGCGCGGCGGATCGGCGGCTGGTCAGACTGACCGAGAACCTGCTGGGCCGGATGCTCGGCGCAGGCCATTAGGCCCCCGGCCGATCTAGACTCCGCGCCTGAAGCGGCGGTGGCGGAATTGGTAGACGCCCCGGATTCAAGTCCCGGTGTCCGAGAGGACGTGTGGGTTCGACTCCCACCCGCCGTATTCGTAGTCCTCCGGCGACCTGTGCGTCGTGCCACGTGGCGCAGGCATGTCCGGCGGCCGATGACAGAGGAGGTCTCCCCAACCTCAACCTGATCGAGGCAAAGGCGTCGCTGCTTGCTGCCGCCGCTTCAAACCGTGGGAACGGAGCGTGGTCTCCCTGCCGGAGCACGTTGACCTGACCAGATATGCCATCTCCCGGCGATCAGGGCCAGGTCAACTCCTGCTCGGCCTGGGCCACCGCCAACACCGCCCTGGGCTACTGGGAGAGGCGTGACGACCTCCCGGCGCCCGGCGGCTCCGAGCCCGATGTACAC
Organism: Solirubrobacteraceae bacterium; assembly: GCA_017882465.1. GTDB lineage: Bacteria > Actinomycetota > Thermoleophilia > Solirubrobacterales > Solirubrobacteraceae > Palsa-465. The sequence continues at coordinate 6,252 of JADGPN010000003.1, read as the reverse complement.
CTACTCGCGGACCAACCGGGGGCAGGACAGCGGAAGCGGCATCGACGCGAACCTCGACATCGCGAGGTCACAGGGCGTTGACAACCGCGCCGACTACTTCCAGGGGCGATTTCGACTGGTCAGATCAACCCAGCGCCAGTGAGATCGCCAGCGCGGCACAGTGGAAGCTCACCGGCTACACCGACGTCGGCACCGACCGGGCGTCAATCGAGGCAGCTCTCGCTCAGGGAACCCCGGTTGTCATCTCGATCCCGGTCTACCGGGACTTCTACGCCGTGAGATCCGGCAACGGCGGGGCCTATCCGTATGAACAGGACCGGGGGCCGTTCCAGGGCTGGCACGCGGTGACGGTGCTCGGCTACGACCAGAACGGGATGCGGATCGAGAACTCGTGGGGGACGCGCTGCGCCACCGGCTACGCCTACCAGCGGCAGACGTGCGATGGCGCCGGCAGAAGCTGCAGCAGCAACGGTGGCGATTCCGCGAGCTACGTGTTGCCGCGCAGCAGCGTCGGTCATCGGATCCGCGTCGTGGTCACGGCGACGAGCGCCGGCGGATCGATGGCGGCGGGCTCCGCTACGACGAGTGCCGTGCAGGCGGCGTACGCCACGCCGAACCTGCAGGGAGGACCCTCGCCGCCGCGAAGGCCCTGCTCCAGAGGGCGCATATGACACTTGCGTCGGTCACGAAGCCGAAGCACGTGACCCAGCACCACGCGCTCCACGTGTACTGGCAGTCCACGAAGGCCGGCTCTCAGCACACCGCCGGCTGCAGGGTCAGCATCCGCTTCCGATAGGACCTCGGGCAGCGGTCGAGTCACGTCCCGGCGACCGCCGTTTGCGTCCCGCGCGACGACGGGCACTGCCGAGTGGCCGCCGCGGCTAAGCCGCCGCCGGCTTGGGAGGCGGTGAAGCGGAAGGGCTTGCGCCGCGACGCTTGGCCTCGTCGATCGGCACCTCGACCTCGACGTTCCAGCCCTGCGAGAAGCCGCGTATGGCGAAGAAGATCAGCAGCACCTGAACCGGCGCGATCAGGAGCGTCACGAGCCCGAGCGTGTCGGGGCTCAGCCCGGATCCGCCGAAGCTGGACTGCGCCGGTGCGAAGCCGGCGTGGCTGCGGTCGAACCAGCTGGTGCCGCTGTATCCGGTGCCCGCGATCACGGCCAGGATCAGCAGCAGGATCGCCATCGCGGCGGCGATCGGCAGCAGCCCTCGAGTCCATCGCGCCACGTAGAAAGCGATCACCAGGTAGATCAGGCACCAGGCGAAGTTGACCGGCTTCAGCCCCTGGAGCTTCGACCAGCCGCCCATGGTCACGATCAGCATCAGCGCCACCGAGATCAGCAACAGCAGGATCACGATCGCCTTGGTCGCCCTGGCGGCCGGCTTGTCCCGGTTGGGATAGCTGATCGTGTAGCCCGGCGGGAGATTGCGCACAGGGGGCACGGGTGCGGACCATACATTCTCGGGCGGCCGCGTGTGGCGGTTTCCCTTGTGCCAGTGCGATCTCCGTCAGCGGCCTAGAATCCCCTCCGCCAGCGGGCGTGGCGAAACTGGCAGACGCGCCGGCTTTAGGTGCCGGTGGGCTTACGCTCTTGGGGGTTCGAGTCCCTCCGCCCGCATGACGAGGAGCGGTGAGTACCCACGCCCGATCACGGGGTCGGCGCGGATGCGCGCGCTGCGGCTGACGGGGGACCGAGGAGTCGAACCTCGCGTTGCGGTTTTGGAGACCACCGTGTTACCGATACACCAGTCCCCCTGGACTGGCTCGCCATCGTAGCGACGAGCTGTTCAGAGCGGATGGGCAGCCGGTGGCTCCGACTTTCGCCTCCGAGCGCCCCTTTTGCGCGCACGCGCCGCGAGCGCCCGAGCCCCGAGCGGGGTGCCCGCGCCCGGCCGAGCGCCCGAGCGCGTACGATCCGGCGCCGATGAGGTCCCACACCGCGTACCGGACGTTCCGCACCGCCCAGCGCCGCGCGTTCGTGCGCATCACCGAGGACGTCGATGCGGCGCTGCGCGAGTCCGGGATCAGCGAGGGCATGGTGCTCGTCTCGGCGATGCACATCACCGCCGGGGTGTGGATCAATGACGACGAGCCGGGGATCCAGGCCGACGCGCTCGAATGGCTGGACAAGCTGGCGCCGCCGAGCTGGCAGCCGCCCGCCAACGACGTGGCTCGCGAGCTGCTGCCGGACCCGGGCGATTACCGCCATCACCGCGGTGGTGAGGACAACGGCGACGCCCATCTCAAGAACCTCCTGGTCCACCACCAGGTGATCGTCCCGGTCACCGACGGCCGCCTCGATCTGGGACCGTGGCAGCAGGTCTTCTATTGCGAGTTCGACGGCGGCCGGCCCAAGCGCCTGGTGATCAAGGTGCTGGGGGAGTAGGGGTGGCGGAGCGCGCATCCGGCACCGGCGAGCTGGGCGCCAAGCCGTCCAGCGTGTTCGGCGACGGGGCACTGGCCGACCGGGTGACGCTGGTGACGGGCGGCGGGACAAATCTGGGCAAGGCAGCGGCCGTCGAGCTCGCCCGCTGCGGTGCCTCGGTGCTGATCGCCGGCCGGCGCGAGGACGTCCTCGCCGAGACCGTAGACGCGATCGGAGAGCGCTGTTCCTGGGTCTCGGGAGACATCCGGGAGCGCCCCGATGCCGAGCGGATCGTACAGACCGCGCTCGACCGTCATGGGCGCCTCGACTTCGTGCTCAACAACGCCGGCGGCCAGTACTTCGTGCCCGCCGAGGGCATCACGATCAAGGGCTGGCGGGCCGTCCAGCGCCTGAACGTCGGCGGCACGCTCGGCATGTGCCGCGCGGCCCATGAGCTCGCGATGCGCCCGGCCGGTGCGGGCACGATCGTCAACGTCACCGTCTCGCCTCATCGCGGGATGCCGGCGATGGCCCACACGGGCACCGCGCGCGCGGCCGTCGAGTCGCTCACCCGCGAGCTGGCCGCCGAGTGGGCCGCCGACGGCGTCGCCGTGACCGCCGTGGCGATCGGCCGCTTCGCGACCGAGTCGCTGCGCAAGTACCCGGCCGAGATGTGGCGCAGCGCCGCCGCGACACGGTGCCCCTGCAGCGGCTGGGCGATGTGCAGGAATACGCCTGGCCGGCCGGCGGTCTGATCGGGGCGGCCCGGCGCGCGTGCTGACGGGGCTCGTTCGTGAGGTGCGTGCGGACCGGCCTCGTGCGTGCGCGGGTAGGCGCCTGTGGGTGTGTGCGGACGGGGCTCGTGCACGCGCGGGTACCATCCTGCGCGTAGCCCCGCGGGCGAAGTGTTGTGGTTGCACAGGAGCCTTCCAAGCTCCGAGGGCGGGTTCGATTCCCGTCGCCCGCTCTGCCCGACCGCAGCGATTCCGCCTCTTCACGCCTCGGGGCGGCGAGGACCGCACTGATCGCCCACGCTGCGCCGGTTATCATCGGCCGACCACGGGGAGTGGCGCAGTCTGGTAGCGCACCCGGCTGGGGGCCGGGCGGTCGCAGGTTCAAATCCTGTCTCCCCGACTAACGAAAAGCCTGCAAATCAACTACATCGTCCGTGGCACCAGACGCGCTCCTCGCCCCGATGGACGTTTATTGGACGACTAACTTTGGTCGTCCGTGCGGAAATCGGCGGCGTGATCTCGCCATCGTGGTTGTCCCTGGATGGCCGTTGGGTCGTTGGTCACGACCCGATCGATCGACGTCTGGGACGCCCACGGCACCTCGAGTTCGAGGAGCGGCTTGAACAACTCGCGAGTGACGTCGCACGAAACGGGGTCGATCACCCCCTTGCCATCTGGCGCGGTATCCAGCCGATGCCTGTCGGACGGCTTCTGCTCCCGTTCCTTTGCACAAGTCTCGTCAGGCTCGAACGGGTCGACTGAGACTCCTGCTCGCCGAGAATGCGGAAGCCGACCTTCCTCCGCGTTAGCGAGGCACCCGCACGTCGTCCATACCAGCGGTGCCCCGGGTGAACGCCGACTCTCGTCCGGCCGCGAATGCGCACCTGAGCCTGGGGGACGAGTACCGGGCTCGCAACTGTCTCCTAGGTCTGCTCGGAGCGGCGTAGACTCGTCCAAGCAGTCGAGCGAGGAGCGTGTGGCAATGATCCGTAGCCCGTTTCCGGATGTTGAGATTCCGGACGTGTCTTTGCCCGATTTTGTCCTCGCTGGTGCTGGCGAGCTTGGCGACAAGCCGGCTCTGATCGATGGACCCAGCGGTCGGACGATCAGCTACGCGCAGCTGGTGGAGTCCGTGCGCGCGGTCGCGGTAGGCCTTGCCGAGCGGGGCTTTGGCAAGGGCGACGTCTTCGCGCACTTCGCCCCCAACCTGCCCGAGTACGCGGTCACCTTTCACGCCGTCGCGACGCTCGGCGGCATCAACACGACCGCCAACCCGCTGTTCACGGCCGAGGAGCTTGAGCGCCAGCTGCGTGACTGCGGTGCGCGCATGCTGGTGACCGTGCCCGAGCAGGCGGAGAAGGCGAGGGCGGCGGCGCGGGCGGCGGGCGTGCAGGAGATCTTCGTCTATGGCGAGGCCGACGGCGCGACGCCGTTCAGCTCCCTGCCGGAGGCGGCCGGCGAGCCGCCGGAGGTCGCGATTGAGCCCCCCGAGGATGTCGTCGCGCTGCCGTATTCGAGCGGCACCACGGGACTGCCGAAGGGCGTGATGCTCACCCACCGAAACCTCGTGGCGAACATCTGCCAGACGATCGCTCACCAACGCACCCGCGAGGATGACCGCGTCATCGCGGTGCTGCCGTTCTTTCACATTTACGGCCTGGTCGTGCTGATGAACATGCCCCTTTACCGCGGCGCCACGATCGTGACGATGCCGCGTTTCGACCTGCCCGAGTTCCTGCGCGTCGTTCAGCAGTACCGCATCACCCGCGCCTGGGTCGTCCCGCCGATCGTGCTCGCGTTGGCCAAGCAGCCGCTCGTGGACGAGTTCGACCTCTCGAGCCTTGAGTTCATGCTCTCCGGCGCCGCGCCGCTGTCCGCCGAACTCGAGGTGGCGTGCGGCAAGCGGCTGGGCTGCCGCATGCTGCAGGGCTACGGCCTCACCGAAACAAGCCCGACCACCCACAGTGTTCCGGACGACCTCGCGGGGCAGATGCCCGGCTCGATCGGCCCCCCGCTCCCGAACACCGAGTGCCGCATCGTCGACGTCGCCAGCGGCGAGGACGTGCCCGCCGGCGGGCGCGGTGAGCTCTTGATCCGCGGCCCGCAGGTGATGAACGGCTACCTCAACAACCCGCAGGCCACCGCGCTGGCGATCGATCCCGATGGCTGGCTGCGCACCGGCGACATCGCCACCGTCGACGAGCACGCCGCGGTGCGGATCGTCGACCGGGTCAAGGAGCTGATCAAGTACAAGGGCTCTCAGATCGCCCCCGCCGAACTGGAGGCGCTGTTGCTCACCCACCCCGCGATCGCCGACGCGGCCGTGATCGGGATCCCCGACGAGGAGGCCGGCGAGGTCCCGAAGGCGTTCGTCGTGCCCACCGCGCCGCTCACCCCCGAGGAGGTGAGCGCGTTCGTCGCCGAGCGCGTGGCGCCGTACAAGAAGGTCCGCGCCGTCGAGATCCTCGAGGAGATCCCGAAGTCGCCCTCGGGCAAGATCCTTCGCCGTGTGCTCATCGACCGCGAGCGGGCGGCGGCGACGCCTGGCTAGCGCTCACGATCGAGTCTCATCCCGTCGGCGGAGCGTGTCCGCGGGTCGGGCAACAGCGATCGCTGTACCGCGGAGGCGCCCCCGTGTCGGTGCTTCCGCACTTCCGTCACGCAACGAGCGGCGTCAGGGCCACGTCAGCCAGACGCTAACGCTAACTGCGTACGACCTCTGAGAACCCGGCGGCTGGTCGGCGGGAACATTCCGCTCTACCCGGGCGGAAGCGACAGTGCCGCCACACCCACGATCTGCTTACCGCGCCTGCGACAAGCGCCACGCAGCAAGTGGCGGGCTCTTCCGCTCTCGCGGCCAACGAAGCGTCACCGACCTGCCTCAGCAGGCTTCCAGCTGGATGAGCTCCGATAGCGCACGACAACCGCGAAGCAGCTGCTGCATTCTCCCGATCAAGCGGAAGTCCAACCCGTCGCTTGCGCTTTGAGCAGCGGCAGAAGCCGTCTCGAAGGCGTCGGTCGCTGCTGCTCCTGGAATCGCAGAGCGAAAGCGGAACCTTCAGAGAAATAGCCTTCTCTGAAGTAGACTCCGGGTGTGGCTACAGAGAACGCGCCCCAACAGGGATCGCGGGACCCGGAATCCGCTTCAGA
>JADGPN010000234.1 GCA_017882465.1 Solirubrobacteraceae bacterium | reverse complement strand
CGCGGCCGCGCCCCCTGCACCCACTCGGACGGCGTCGTCACGGGCGCCTTGCCCTCCCACGCGGCGCAGGCGTGAGCGAAGCGAACGTCAAGCTCGCCAGCGAGCGAGGGACGGACACTCCGCGACGTGAGCCTCCCACCCGAGGTACGAGCGAGCGAGGAATCACGGTCGTTTCGGGTACTTGTCGAACTCTGGCTTGCGATGCTCGAGGTAGGCGTTCTTCCCTTCCTGCGCTTCTTCGCTCATGTAATAGAGGAGCGTCGCGTCGCCGGCGAGCTGTTGGATGCCGGCGAGCCCGTCGTCGGCCGCGTTCATCGACGCCTTCAGCATGCGCAGCGCGAGCGGACTGTGCTCGAGCATCGTGCGGCACCAGCTCACCGTCTCGATCTCGAGCTCGGCGAGCGGGACGACGGTGTTGACGAGTCCCATGTCGAGGGCTTCGTGCGCGTCGTACTGACGGCACAGGAACCAGATCTCGCGCGCCTTCTTCTGTCCGACGCTGCGAGCGAGGAGACCCGATCCGTAGCCGCCGTCGAACGACCCGACCCGCGGACCGGTCTGGCCGAAGCGCGCGTTGTCGGCCGCGATCGTGAGGTCGCACACGATGTGCAACACATGACCACCACCGATGGCGTAGCCCGCGACCATCGCGATCACCGGTTTCGGCAACCGGCGGATCTGCACTTGGAGATCGAGCACGTTGAGCCGCCCGATGCCGTGGTCGTCGCGGTAGCCGTCGTCGCCGCGCACGCGCTGGTCGCCGCCGGAACAGAACGCGTCGGGCCCTTCGCCCGTGAAGATGATCACGCCGACCGTCGGGTCGTCGCGGGCGAGCTCGAAAGCGTCACGCAACTCGAAGAGCGTGCGGGGCCGGAAGGCGTTGCGCACCTCCGGCCGGCAGATCGTGATCTTCGCGATGCCGTCGGAGGTGTCGTACGTGACATCGGTGAAGCCGTCGGGCGTCTGGGGCTTCCACGCCGCGCCGGGTCGGATCTCGGTTTCGGGCGCCACTCGGACTCCTTCGCATGTGCTGACAACCGTGGGAGTAACCACTCCCACGGTCAGGCTAACGCCGCCCTCGGCCAGGCGCAGAATGGAGGCCCGGACGGTGACGCCGCAACACCCCGTGATGGAGGGCCGGAGGTTCGCAGCCGAGTAGTTATTTCCTTTGAAAGCAGGTGATCGTGCCCAAGAAGCGGACGGTACGGGTCTCGGCGCCCGCGAACAGCGGAGCGGTCGAGGCCAGCGCCCACGCTTCGAGCTCGGTGCGGCTGGTGCCCTGCTCCGCCGCGTCCACGAAGTTGCTGATCGTGAGCTGGTAGTCGGTGAGCTGGGCGTGCGTCATCTCGACGTCGTCGGCGAAGAGGTCGTCGCCGATCTTCTCGAAGCCGACCGGTTCGAGACTGCGCGGGTCGCCGACCTGGGGATTGCGCGGCGGCAGCGGGTAGCGCCGCAACGCTTCGTGCAACCAGTCGGCGAACTCGGGGACTCCCACCATCTCTCCGACGAAGTAGTGGTCGTAGAGCGCGACCCAGCCGCCGGGGCGCACGACGCGATGCAGCTCGCCGAAGAACCTCTGCTGGTCGAACCAGTGCACACCCGAGCAACACGTAGCGGCACTGAACGCGCCGGGCACGAACGGCATCCCCTCTGCGCTTCCGAGCAGATAGCTCACACCGGGTGCGCGCCGCGCCGATCGGAGCATCTCCGACGACACGTCGACACCCACAACCCTCGATGCGTGCTCGCGGAGCGCGACCGTCGACATTCCGGTGCCACACGCGATGTCGAGTGCGCAGTCAACGGGATCGATCCCGACCATCTCCATTGCCCGCTCGAGCGTGCGCGGATGATGAAAGGGACGGCCCCGGTCGTAGTGCGCGCCGACACCCTCGGCCGCGAACGGGTTCTGAACGTCACGCGATGCTGTGCTCTCCGCTCGTGGCGCTCCACGCCGGGCCGCTCGGGCCCCGTCGCGCGACGATAAGGCTCGGGCATCTGAACGGCTCGCCTCAGGCGTCACGGAGGTCTTCCTTCCAAGTGCGAAAGCGCGTATGGGCGCCGCCGGGCGCGGCGCCCGCTCCGGACCCATCTGGAAACAGCCGGAACGTCCACTGCTCACTCGGGTCGTCGGCCGCGAGCGCCATGTAGCGCGCGTCCGCGCCGGCCGCGGGACCGGCGCGCCACAACAGGTAGCGGCCGATCCGGCGCTTGTACGCGACGAGCTGGATACCGAAGTCGGCGCCGAGCGCGCGGAGCTCGGGCGGCGCCTCGATCCAACGCTCGGCCGGAATGAGGAAATAGCGCTGCGGGGTGGCCGGCAGATCCGCCGTGTGCCAGTCGTGATCCGTAGGTGGGCGTTCCTCGGCAGGCGTCGGCGACACATGCCATCCTCGCGCGGTGCAACTCGAAGCGGACGTGCGCACGATCCTGGCCGGGCGGCCGGGCACCTTCGGCATCTACGCACGCAACCTCGGAACCAACGAGACCGTCGAGATCAACGCCGATCGCGTGCTCCCGACGGAGAGCGCGGCGAAGACCTTCATGCTCGTGCACTACTCGGCGCTGGTCACCGAGGGGCACCAACGATGGGGAACGTGATGCGCGTCGCCGACCTGCCCACTCCTGCGCTCGTGGTGAACACGCCCGCGATCACGCGCAATCTCGACACGATGAGCGCGGCGCTCCCGGGCGCACGCCTGCGGCCGCACGTGAAGGCACACAAATGCACGGCGCTCGCGCGTGAGCAGGCAACGCGCGGCCACGTCGGCTTCACCTGCGCGACGCCGCGCGAACTGCTCGGGCTCGCCGACGCGGGACTCACCGAAAACCTCCTCCTGGCCAACGAGTCGGTCGCCGACGCCCGCTTGCGCGCCATGGCCGACTGCGGCGCGAACGTGACGGTCGCCGTCGACTCCGAAGCAACGATCGACGCGGCCGCGCGCAACGGCATCAACAACGTGCTCATCGACGTGAACGTCGGAATCCCTCGCTGCGGCATTCCTGCCGACGAAGCGGGCGCGCTCGCGGACGTGGCGCGCGCTCGTGGACTTACGGTTCTTGGCACGATGGGCTACGAAGGACACGCGGTGCTCGTGCCCGATCGCGCCGAGCGGACGACCCTGACCGACACGTCGATGGCAACGCTCGAGCGGGCGCACGCGGCGGTTGGGGGCAACATTCTCTCCGGCGGAGGGACCGGTACCTACGACGTCAACACGACCGCGACCGAGATCCAAGCCGGCTCGTACGCGCTCATGGACACCGCCTACGCAAAGCTCGGCATTCCCTTCGAGCTCGCGCTCGCGGTCGTCGCGACGGTCATCCACACGAACGCGAAATGGTCGGTTGCCGACTGCGGCCTGAAGGCGCTCGGCATGGACCACGGCGACCCGACGATCGACGACGCGACCGTGATCTTCTGCTCCGACGAGCACGTGACGTTCGCGCCGAACACGCCAGTACGCGTCGGCGACCGGGTGCTCGTGTGGCCCGCACACATCGATCCGACCGTGGCGTACCACGACGCGATGCACCTCGCCGACGGTCCGGGAGTGGACGCGAGTGTGATCGATCGCTGGGCAGTCGACCTGCGTGGCTGGGACCCGCCGACATAGGACAAGTCGACATATATCGGGATACCGTTCAATGCGTGACTGATCTCGCGATGCTCGACGCCACCGACCAAGCCGCCCTCGTACGCAGCGGCGAAGCGCAACCGATCGAACTGGTCGAGGCCGCGATCGCGCGTATCGAAGCTTTGAACCACGATCTCAACGCGGTGATCCACCCGCTGTTCGATCGGGCGCGTGAGGCCGCGGCGAGCGACCAACTCCCCGACGGTCCGTTCCGCGGCGTCCCGATCGTCGTGAAGGATCTCGACGGCACGCTTGCCGGCGCGCCGTACCACGGCGGCAACCGCTTGTTGAAGGCGCTGATCACGGGAGGGTAGGCGAGCCACCAGATCGGGCCGCAGAAATGCTTGAGATATCCCACCAGGCCATGTTTCCGAATCCCCGCGTAGTTGTACCAGACAAAAACCGTCAGCGCCAGCGCCACCGTCGTGTTCCAGTTGGCCGTGGGCGCCTGGAATCCCGGCAGGTTCCCCAGCAGGTTGCTGGTCAGGATGAAGAGACCCACAGTTCCCACGAGGGGAAGGAACTGGCGCCCCTGCTTGCCGATCATCTGCTCCAAGAGATCAAAGAACGCCTCCAGCACGACCTCCGCGATGTTTTGCAGCGGCCCAGGCACCGCCTTGAGCGCTCGGGTTGCCATGACCGAGCCCAGCACCAGGAAGGCCATCACCAGCCAGGTGAACGTGACATGGGCCGGCAGCCAGGTGCCCGGAACCCCGAGAAAGGCGAGGAAGTTCGGGAATTGGACGATCGGCGTGTGCTCCAGCGCCACGTGCCGCGGCGCCAAGAAGAATCCCAGCAGCAGGTTGACCACCACCAACCCTGCCAGCAGGAGCCAGATCCCCTTCCCCTCAGAGCTTTTCTGAACTGTCTCGGCTGTCATAGCCTCCCGCTCTCACCGCCACGTCCGTCTGAGGAGCCCGAGATCCCGGAAGAGATTCAGGAATCCCGCCACGATCCCGAAGAGGGTGAAAATCATCGTCATCCAGGGGCTGGTCCCGAGCCATCTGTCCAGCCCATACCCGATCGCCAAGCCGATGGCGGTCGCGGCAACCAGGGCAACCCCGACGGTGCTCAGTCGGGCAAGCTGCCGCAAGACCGAGGGCTCTTCGTCAGACATCCGAGACTCCGGCCGGATGAACGCCTGGGGAGGAGAAAGCGCCATCTTTCTAGCCCTATAGGAGCCGGGTGTCAAGCACTTCCGGGGTCGGTTGCCGAGCCGCGAGCCGCGAGCCACGAGCCACGATGGGCCCGCGAAACGGCCCGACGGTGAAGCGTCCAAAGAGTTCCGCCGCGCGCGATTATGCCAGCCCGTCGGGTCCCGCCCCGCAGACCAGGACACAGACCTTCTCGCCGATCTTCGGTCGGACTTTTCCGCTCAGCAGGGCCGCGATCCCCGCCGCGCCGCTCATGTCCGCGGCCAGCCCCATCTCGAACCACAGCCAGCGGGCCGCCTCGCGCATGTCGTCGTCCTCGATCAGGACGATATCATCCACGTACCGCTGGACGATCTCCAGATTGACCGGTTCCGTCCGGATCGCGGCCAGGGTCGGGACCCGCGTGGTGATGCCGGGAAGCTCGACCACCCGTCCCGCCCTGACGCTCTCGTAGAGCGTCGCAGCCCCCGTGGGTTCGATGCCGACGATGCGCAACGAGGGGCGGATGGCCTTCGCCGCCAGGGCGACGCCGCTAATGAGTCCGCCGCCGCCGATCGCCACGAGCAGGGTGTCCACCTCGGGCGCCTGCTCCAGCACCTCCAGCGCCACCGTCCCCTGGCCGGCGATCACCGCCGGATCGGCGAAGGGATGAAAATAGGTGAGCCCGTCCCGCTCCGCCACGGCCAGCGCCTCCCGGTTGGCCTCGTGCCAGTGGTGGCCGCAGACTTCGACCGTGGCCCCCCAGGCCGCCAGCTTCTTCTTCTTGTCGGGGGAGACATTCTCCGGCACATAGACGGTGGTCCTGGTCTTGGTAAGCCAGCCGGCATAGGCCACGGCCAGGCCGTGATTCCCGCCGGAGGCCGTGATGATTCCCCGCCGCACGTCCGCCTCGGAGAGCGACAGCAGCTTGTTGGTCGCCCCGCGCGGCTTGAACGAGCCGGTGACCTGCAGGCACTCCAGCTTGAGCAGGAGCTCGCACTCGGGGAACGGGTTCTCCTTCAGACACCGGGCGCCGATCAGCGGCGTCCGCCGCACGTACGACGCGATTCGCTCCGCAGCCATCTGCACATCCGCAACGGTGAGCATGTGTCAATCTCCAGATGAGTGGAGGATGTGAGTTCGAGGCGCTTATATCAAGAATGGCCAGCGGGCGCAAGGGGTGCGGGTCGCCGAAAAGGATGGGTGGCGCCGGGAAATGGAGAGGCGGGTGGATTAGCTCGGCCAGCCGATGTACTGGCCGTCCTCCCAGAGCTCGATCATCCGCGCCAGGATGGCGATGGAGCCTTCGAACCGCTGGATCTGGGTCAGGCTCGGAAGAGAGGCGGGAGCCGCCTCGATCCGGGGACGCTCCCGCTCGGGTAGGCGATAGTAGGCGGCGCGTAGTTGCTCCAGGGTGCCCTGGTTGCAGATGCCCAGGTTGGAGGCGGGCGCGATCAGGGGCCGGGGGCTGTCGTGGAGCGGCCCCCAGTGCAAGCAGTCGCGCAGGTTGATCCCCAGGAGCTTCTTGGCCACCCGTGCAAACGCCATGAACCAGTCGGTCGCCCCACCGCAGACCAGGCAGCCCGAACAGCCGTCGTGGAAGACCACCGCACGATAGGCGGTGACCATGGGACCGTTCCCGGTCATCCAGTAGACGTGCTTGTAGTGCCGGAGCCGGAGCGGCGGGGGCGGCGGGATTCGCTTGGCCTGCGCGCCG
>JADGPN010000233.1 GCA_017882465.1 Solirubrobacteraceae bacterium | reverse complement strand
CGACCGCCAACAGGACCTGAACCTCGCCATCGAGATATTCGACGAGCTCGATAAGGCGCCGATAGTCCGCCGTAGCGGGCGTCAAATCATCCGGGTGTGGCTACTTCAGGACGAGTTGGAATAGCCTGGTAATCCGCGGGTTTTGGCGTCGTGGGGGGCGGTTGTGGGTGTGCTCATCCCGGGGTTATGCCGGTGTTGGGGCGATAACCCGGGTTTGAGTGCGGTTCAGGCGGCCCGGCGGCGGGGGCGGTCGGGGCCGTGGAGGGGTCGTCCGCGGCTGGCGAGGATCTGCTCGCCGGCTTGGTGTGAGAGGTCGCGCATCTCGTCGAGGATCTGTTCGAGCGCGCGGCGGTTGGCGATCCACTCTTGGTAGAGGGCGGCGTCGTCTGCGGGTAGCAGCCGGGAGACGGTTCTGCCTGCGTGCTTCCAGGAGAGCTGCCAGTAGGGGCCGTGGCGCTGTTCGGGGTCCGCGCAGCGGCAGTTGGGGTTCTGGCAGCAGCGGTAGCGGCAGACGAGCGATCCCTCGCAGGTGAAGCCGATCTCGGCCAGCCTCGCTTTGGCGGCTTGGTACTCGGCGGTGATGCTGTCCAGGTCCGTCGGTGGTTCCGTCATCTACCAGCATGATACTGGTAGCCTGGATGGAGGATCGGTTCTCTCAGAGCAGCGGGATCGAGGCGTTCCAGGACCTGGAGCGCTGGCTGTCGGGGCAGGCAGCAGCGAGCGCCGGGCTCTCGGAGCTCGAGCGCGAGTCCGAGCGCCGCGGCCGGGAGGTCCTGCGCCTCGCGTTGCAGGCGCACATCGACGCGCGCGGCAAGGGCGACGTGGGTGAAGCGATCGTGCTGGGCGGCGACGACGGGCAGGTCCGGCTGGCCTACAAACGCGTTCACGCTCGCCCGCTCGTGACCTTGTTCGGTGAGGTCAAGGTCACGCGGATGGGCTACGGCGCCCCGGGCCGCGAGGCGATCCATCCGTTGGACGCGGAGCTGATGCTGCCCGGGCGGCTGTGGAGCTACGAGTGCCAGCGCCGACTGATCCGCGCGGTCATCTGCGGCCCGTTCGATGAGGCGATCACGCTCGTGGGCGAGATGACCGGCACGACGGTCCCGAAGCGCTCAGCCGAGCAGCTCGTCCAGGAAGCCGCGGTCGACTTCGAGAGCTTCTACGCCGCCCGCGCACAGGAGGCGATCGCGCCGGCGGACGGGGAGATCCTCGTCGGCGCGATCGACTGCAAGGGGATCCCGATGGTCAAGCCCGACGGCGCGCAGCGCGTCGTGCGCCGCGGCAAGGGCGAGAAGGCCAACAAGAAGAAGCTGGCTACCGTCGCCGCCGTCCACAGCCAACCGCCGATCCTCCGCACCCCCAAGGACGTGATCGACAGCCTGTTCCACACCGACCAGGCATCCTCCGAGCGTCCGAAGCGGCCACGCCCCAGCCGCAAGCGCGTGTGGGCCAGCCTGACAGCAGGCAAGGACGCGTTCATCAACGACGTCAAGGCCGAGATGACCCGCCGCGACCCCGAGCACCAGCGGACCTGGGTGATCGTCACCGACGGCGAGCGCGCGCTCCAGCGCCGCGTGATCAGCACCTTCACCGACATCACGCTCGTGCTCGACCTGCTGCACGTGCTCGAGAAGCTCTGGAAAGTCGCTCACGCGCTGCACTCCGAAGGCAGCCCCGAAGCCGAAGCGTTCGTCCAGGCACGGACCGAACGGATCCTCTGCGGCATGGCCGGCCAAGTCGTCAAAGGGCTCCGGCAGACCGTCACCAAACGCCGCATCACCGGCGTCAAGGCCAAGACCATCCACGGCGTCTGCGACTACCTCTACCGCAACCGCGAACGGATGCGCTACGACGAGTACCTACGCAACGGCTGGCCGATCGCCTCAGGCACCGTCGAGGGCGCCTACAAGAACCTGATCCGCGACCGCTTCGAACGCTCGGGCATGCGCTGGACGATCCCGACCGCCGAAGCGCTCCTCAAACTCCGAGCCGCCCACCTCTCCGGCGACCTCGAGAACTACTGGGAACACCACATCCAGCTCGACCAGCAACGGCTATACCGCAAAGACTCCTGGCAGGTCGTCCTGAAGTAGCCACGCCCCGTAGATTTCCCCATATTTGGAGGCGTTGAGCGCCAGTTGTGCCGCTCTGTGACGCAACTGCCGACTCGCCGGTCAGGTATGCAACGTCGGTCTCGATTCAGTCTGAGCCGAGGACTACATCGGGGAGCATTCCGCCCTCCTCAAGCCCAGGTGGGCGTGCCGCGTTGTGGTATATCCAAGTGCTGCTGCACTTCGTGGCCTGGGAGCGTGTCGGGCCGACTTGGAGCGTGTCGGGCCGACTTGCGCGTTGGGGCGGCTGAGCGCGCGCGGGCGGTCGTCATAGCGCACGCTAGCTTCGGCGACACAGCAGGGATCTCGCTCCAGCGGACGCGTGCTTTTGGTCCGCAGCGATAGCCACCGTGGGCGTCTGGACCTGTTGCTCTCCGATTCCTATGCGAAAGGCTTCCCGGTCCCGGCGCGTAAGACGTAGCGGTGTTTGCTCGTCCGCAGCACGGTACTCGCGCTCGAGAGACGGCTCGTCGCCGTGCTCTTCGTCCACTCGGACGGCCGGCTGTCCGCTCGGGCTCGCGCTGGGCTTGGCCCCGCGGCAATGAGCGTCCCCCTCCCGCCCTCTCTGACGGCTTCGGCTCACGAACCGCGGCGAGGATGTTCTACAGTCCGTTTCACCGCGTCTGCGGTGGACTTCGTGCCGACGACTGAGCAGGCCGAGCAGCGACCTCCGGTCATCATCGCCACGGCGACGTGGCGTCGTCTCTATAGAACAGTCGGACACCGCAACCGTGTCCGTGTCGATCGGGAGGACATCATGAAAGCACTCGTGTATCACGGCCCAGGCGAGAAGTCGTGGACCGACGCGCCCGAGCCCCAGATCCAGAATCCCACGGACGTCATCGTGAGGATCGACACCACCACGATCTGCGGAACCGACCTGCACATCCTCAAGGGAGACGTGCCGGCCGTCACACCCGGCCGGATTCTCGGTCACGAGGGTGTTGGGGTCATCACCGAGGTTGGCAGCTCCGTGACCCAGCTCGCCGTCGACGACAACGTGATCATCTCCTGCATCAAGTCCTGCGGGCACTGCAGCTTCTGCCAGCAGGGCATCTTCGCGCACTGCCTCGGGGACGAGGGAGCCTCAGGAATTGGCTGGGTCTTCGGGCACCTGATCGACGGTACCCAGGCTGAGTACGTGCGCGTGCCGTATGCCGAGACCTCGGTGTACAAGGTGCCCGAGGGCGTCACGAACCAGCAGGGTGTGCTGCTCAGCGACATTCTGCCGACGGGCTTCGAGATCGGCGTCCAGTACGGGCATGTGAAGCCTGGGGACGTGGTCGCCGTGATCGGTGCCGGTCCGGTGGGACTCGCAGTGATCGCAACGGCCGGCCTGTACGGGGCGGCCAGGATCATCGCGGTCGATCTGGATGCCAACCGGGTCGAGCAGGCGAAGAAGTTCGGGGCCACGGATGGCGTCAACTCGGGCGACGCCGACTGGAAGGAACAGATCATGGCGTTGACCGATGGCTGGGGTGTGGACGTCGCCGTTGAAGCGGTGGGCGTTCCGCAGACGTTTCAAATGGCCACGGAGATCGTCCGCCCGGGTGGGCACGTGGCCAACGTCGGGGTGCATGGAACGTCGGTCGACCTTCAGCTGCAGAACCTGTGGATCCAGAACATCGCGATCTCGATGGGGCTGGTGAACAGCAACACCACGCCGATGCTGCTCAAACTGGTGGCCAGCGGAAAACTGAAAGTCGACAGCTTCGCCACCCATCATTTCAAGCTGCACGAGATGATGGACGCCTACGACACGTTCAGCCGAGCCGCGGAGACGAAGGCACTGAAGGTCATCATCGACCGCTAGTCTAGCTAGAGCGCGATCGGCCGCTCCGGGGCGGCGTCCGTCGCCTCACTGAGCAGCTGCCCGCCGCGGCGGTTCGCGTCGCGTAGCGCACAGAGATTTCGTCTTCGGTCCACGGGCGGCCGAGGTGGCGGTAGGTCTGGCCGAGGTCGATCACTATGCATCGGCAGCAGGACGCGAGGCGGCGGATGCCGCGTCCTCGCGTTGACGCTCGGCCGTGGCTGCAGGACGCCGAAGTCCTCGACGTCGTGCTGCACCGCTGGCGTGATGCCACTCCCAACGTTGCGTATCCGAAGCGGTGCTGGACGGCGCGTGGCGGCCGGCTCGTCCTTGCCGGCGACGCCTTCGGCGGCTCCCGCGTGGAGGGAGCGTTCCTCTCGGGTCTGGCGGCCGCCAGCGCCGTGGCGGGTGCTGAGCAGTGACGCTCTCCGTTGGACGGTTCGTGCGGGCACCGCCGAGCGAGGCGTGGGCGCTGATCTCGCGTACCGGGAGCTGGCCTCGCTGGGGACCGAGCGTGTCGGCCGTCGAGCCTCCCGATTTGGAGCTGAGTCTCGGTCTGCATGGGCGTGTGCGCACCCCGCTCGGGCTCTGGCTCCCGTTCCACATCACCGATTTTGACCCGCCCCGCTCGTGGGCCTGGTCCGTGCTCTTGATCCCCGCCACGAGCCACACGGTCGAGCCGGCCCCCGGTGGATGCCGTGTCAGCTTCTCAGTGCCCGCAGCAGGTGTCGCGTATCTGGCGGTCTGTCGCCGCGCACGCGCTGCGCGGCGCGTCGGTGCTGGTCGCGGGCGCGACGGCGGGAATTGGGAGCGCGATGGCCCGGGAGCTCGCCCGTCGCGGTGCGACGTTGACGCTCGTCGCACGCAACGCGCGGCGTCTTGAGGATCTGGCTGTGCCCGGCATCCGCCACGCGTGCGACCTGCGCTCACCGCGGGCGTGCGAGGAGGCGGTCGCGGCGGCGGAGCGGCTCGACGTCCTCGTCAATTGTGTGGGGGTCGTCGCGTTCGGTGCTGTCACGGAACTCTCGGATGCGACCCTGGAGGAGCTGTTTCGCACGAACGTCTTCGTGGCGATCCTGCTGGCTCGGGCGGCTCTGCCTGTGCTGCAGCGCGGTGGGGCGATCGTGAACATCTCCGGGGTGATCGCGGAACGGAACCTGCCCGGGATGGCCGCCTACGGGGCTTCCAAGGCCGCTGTCCGTTCGTTCGACGAAGCGCTCGCGAGGGAGGGAGGCGCGCCGCAGCGCGATCCGGGTGCTTGATGCCAGCCCTCCGCACACCGACACCGGCCTCGCCGGCCGAGCGATCGAGGGGTCCGCTCCCAAGATGCCGGCGGGCCTGTCCGCCGAGAGCGTCGCCGTCGCGATCTGCGACGCACTCGAGCGCGGGTCGACCGACCTGCCGAGCAGCGACTTCGCAGCCGGCCGGCGGTGACGGACGTCGTCATTGTTGGTGCGGGACTCGCGGGCCTGACGTGCGCCCAGGATCTCACCCGTGCGGGTGTCGAGTGCCTGGTGCTCGAGGCCTCCGACGGGTTTGGGGGGCGCGTGCGGACGGATTCCGTGGACGGCTTTCTGCTGGATCGCGGCTTTCAGATCCTTCTCACCGCCTACCCGCAGGTGCAGCGCCGGCTCGATCTCGATGCGCTCGGTATCTCCCGGTTTGAGCCGGGCGCGATCGTTCGCAGGGACGGGCGCATGCACCGTGTGAGCGACCCGCTGCGTCGCCCCGGCAGGCACCACGGACGCTTGCCACCCCGATCGCCTCGTTCGCCGACAAGTGGCGGGCGGGGCGGCTGCTGATCGACGTGTGCACACACCCGGTGCCCGTATTGCTGCGCCGGCCGGATCAGACGACCGCGCAGCGGCTCGCTCGTGCGGGCTTCTCCGCCGGGTTCATCGAGGCGTTCTGGCAGCCGTTGTTCGCTGGGATCCAGCTCGACCCGGACCTCGAGGTCTCAGGCCGGCGCTTTGAGACGATCCTGCGGATGCTCGCTACCGGCGCCACCGGGCTGCCGCGTGAGGGGATGGGAGCGATCCATCGCCAGATCGCCTCAACACTCCCCGAGGAGACCGCGCGGGTCGGCGCGGGGGTCGCTCGGGTGCAGGCGGGCGGCGTTCTCACCGAGGACGGAGAGCGCGTCCGTGCGCGCGCGGTCATCGTCGCCACCGACGGGCCCACGGCCCACCGACTCCTCGGCGATCACGTGGCCGACCCCGGCTCGCGACCGGTGGCCTGCTGCTGGTATGCGACTTCAGAACCGCCGCTGCGCGGTCCCCTGCTGGTGCTCGACGGTGAGCGGAGCGGGCCGGCGAAGAACGTGGTGGTGATGAGCGAGGTCGCATCATCCTACGCTCCGCCGGGAACCTCGCTGGTGGCTGCCGCCGTTCCCGGAGCCGCCGCCCTCGACCCCACGATCACGGCACGAGTCGGCGATCAGCTCGCGCGATGGCTCGGATCGAGCACCCGCGACTGGCGGCACCTGCGCACCGACGTCATTCCCCACGGGCAGGCCGACCAGCGACCGCCCCTGCATCCCAAGCAGCGGGTGGCGCTCGGCGGGGGGCTGTTCGTCTGTGG
>JADGPN010000002.1 GCA_017882465.1 Solirubrobacteraceae bacterium | reverse complement strand
CCCATTTCGAGCTGACGGCGACGGCACCCGGCTCAATCGCTCGTGACCGCAACCAGGAACTGAGGAACTCCTCGGCGCGACCGTAGGAACGAGCGGCATCGAAGTGCCGCACACCGGCGGCAAAGGCGGCGTCGAGCACCTCGTGCGTCCGGTCTTCGAGCGCCCGCACGGATCGGTCGTCGAAGTCCTGGCCATGTCCGAGATTCAGATATCCGGGTCGGCCGAGCGCCGCGAGGCCAAGCGCGAGTACGCTCGTGGCGATGCCGCTGGCGCCGAGATCCCGCAGCCACGCTCGGAGCTCGATCCCGTTGCCGTCCCGGTTCACACCGCGGTTATACCCGTCCGCGGCGCCGTCCGTCCCCTACCGGCTCGCCGGACGCACGGCGTCGCGGTCCGTGTCGTTCCCGGCCTCGGTCGGCCGGAGCGGATACCCGCGCAACGTCGAGATCACCTCCGGATCCTCACCGGCAAGCGCCATCCATGCCGCGCGCATCCCCTCAGACGCAGCCCTCCGCAGTACCGACGCGCGATTCTCGAGCTGCCCTGCGAGCACCGAATGAGCGGGCGGACGGATCACGCACACTGCGGGGACCCGATCGGCGTCGGCAGAGTGCGTGGCAAGCTCGGCGGTCAGGGCGTCGTACCGGGGCGAGCGAGTCCGGCGGAGCTCGACGAGCGCCGGATTGATACCGCGGAGATACCGATCCGTCAGACCCGCGATTAGCGATGACAGCGGTGCGTGGGGCACGCCGTGCGGTCGAGTCTGAAGCACGAGCATGTCGGTGGCGCTCGCGCCGGCGGCATGAACCGGGATCGCCTCTGCCAGGGTCGCGTCGAGGAGCCGCATTCCGCGGAAGCTGACGGGCCCGCCGGCGAGCCACGGCAGTCGGCCCGAGGCTCGCAGCGCACCGCGGATCTCCTCCTCCGTGTGCAGGTCGGTGAGGTCGACGATCGCCGCGCTGTCAGCGTCGGTCGCGGTGCAGTGCAGCGTGATCCCAGACGATCGAATCGCCTCGAATCGGAGCGGCCGCTGGTGTGTCCACACATGATCGATCACGTAGTCCATGTCGAAGGCGGGCCCACCTCGTAACGCGCGCAGCACGCTCACGAATCGGGGATCGCCGAAGCCATGCTGGTACAGGGTCGTCAGGTACGCCGCCTGTCCAGCGAGCAGGAAGGCCGCGTTGAAGGCGCCTGCCGATGCGCCGTGCACCTCGTCGAACGCATCGCGTAGGCCGAGTTGCTCGATCGCCGCCGTCATTCCGGCCGACACGACGCCTCGCATGCCGCCGCCCTCGATCACCAGCGCGATCCGGCGGCCGTCGGTCCTCGCTCCCGGCCGAGAGCGTTCGTCGCGCCGACGCAGGACCGTCTGGACGACGCGGTGACCGCGCAGATCGTCGGTCATCCGGTAACTGGGTCGAAGGGGATCTGGCTGGAAGGCGCGCGGAAGCATCGGCGGTGAATCGTAGTTCCGCGGGCGTGACCGCGCCCGTCACGGCAGAGCGTCGGGCCACTTTCGGTGCGTGTAGTCTCACGAAGCCCACGTGACTCGCGTATTCATCACCGGCGGCACGGGCGTCATTGGCACTGCGCTCGCTACCCGTCTGTTCGATCGAGGCGACGAGGTCGTCGCGCTGGCGCGATCGGACGCTGCGGCGAAGGTACTCGAGGGGCGGGGCGCCCGGGTCGTGCGCGGCGAAGCATATGACGAGGATGTGTTGGCCAGGGGGATGGACGGTTGCGCCCAGGCGTTCACCGTCGCCGGCGTCAACTCGCTCTGTGTCGAGGATCCGCGCGCGATGGAGCGTCTGAACGTGAGTGGTCCGGTGGCCGCCGTGCGGGCCGCGGCGCGCGCGGGCGTCAGCAGACTGGTACACACCTCCTCGGCGGCAACGATGGGCGAGCCGACGGGGACGATCGGCAGCGAGGCCTCGCAGCACCGCGGCTGGTACCTCTCGACGTACGAACGCACCAAGACCGAGGGGGAACGAGCGGCGCTGGCGGCTGCTCGTGAGCTCGGGCAGGATCTCGTCTGCGTCAATCCCTCCTCGGTGCAGGGTCCCGGCCGAGCCGGCGGAACCGCGCGATTCCTGCTGGCGTTCCTCGACGGCCGTCTCAAGGTGTTCGTGCCGACGACCGTCAGCCTCGTCGACATCGATGACTGCGTCGAAGGCCACCTTCTCGGAGCCGAGCGCGGCGCTGCGGGCGAGCGCTATCTGCTCAACGGTATGGCGCTACCAATCACCGAGGCGCTCGCGCTGGCGGGAGAAGTCGCCGGGGTAGAGCGGCACCCGCGGCTGTTGCCGGGCCCCGTTGCAACCGCGGCCGGGGCAATCGCCGAGCGAGCGTTCAAGATCGCTGGGCGACACCCCCCGATCTGCCGCGAGATGGTTCGGACACTGCTGCACGGCCACCGGTACGACGGTTCGCGCGCCGAGCGCGAGCTCGGTTTGCGCTACACCGACCCGCGCGAGACTCTGCGTAAGACCGTCGAATGGGCGCGCCGAGAGGGCCTGCTGCGCTCTTGACGCCCTGGTATCGTGCGCGCGCCGGTGTCCGTCGGAGCATCAAGTGCTACGGCTGATGAGGGCATCATGCGAGCGCCCACCGTACCGCCGTGATGGCGCCGGCGGCAGGCCCGGTCGGGCCGCGCCCCGGGGATCATCCCATCCGGGTGATGCGTCCGGGCCGGCGTGGCATCAGTGTGCACGGCGATGCCGCTGTTTCGACACCACGACGACCCCGGGGGCACGCGCTACAAGATGCGCGAGAAGCTGTTCGCGATCGGCGACGACTTCTGGATCGAGAACGAGGCCGGCGAGCGCCAGTTCAAGGTCGACGGCAAGGCGCTGCGGGCCCGGGACACGTTCGTGCTCAAGGACTCCTCGGGCGACGACCTGCTCAAGATCCAGGAGAAGAAGCTGCACATCCACGACACGATGAAGGTCGAGCGCGACGGCGACACCGTGGCGACGGTCAAGAAGGCCCTCATCACTCCCCTGCGCGACCGTTTCGAGATCGAGCTCGAAGGCGCCGAGGACCTCGAGGCGAAGGGAAATGTCGTCGACCACGAGTACAAGATCGAGCGCGACGGTGACCGGGTGGCCGAGGTATCCAAGCGCTGGTTCCGGGTCAGGGACACATACGGGATCGAGATCGCCCCCGACGAGGATGATGCGCTGATCCTCGCCGTCACGGTGTGCATCGACGAGATGTCCCACGACTGACCGCGACTGCGGGGTCACGCCCGCGCGGTCGATGCCCGGCGTCCGCAGGCGGCGGCTCGTCGGCCGCCCGCTCCTCCTCGGTCACTCCGACTTCGCCAGCCCCACGAAGTAGTCCAGCGCCGCCGGGTTGGCCAGCGACTCGCGGCTCGCGGCCTCGTCGGCCGGCATCCCCATCAGGATCCGCTTGACGGGTACCTCGAGCGCCTTGCCCGAGAGCGTGCGCGGTACCGCGGCGATCTGGCGGATCTCGTCGGGCACGTGGCGTGGCGAGCAGTCCTGGCGCACCTGGCGCTTGATCTGCGCCACCAGCTCGTCGCTCAGCTGCTCGTCATCGCGCAGGACCACGAACAGCGGCATCCAGCCGTCGGTTCCCTGCTTGGGCACGTCGACGACGAGCGCGTCCACGACCTCGGGCGCCGCCAGCACCGCCCGGTAGATCTCGCTGGTGCCCATCCGCACTCCGCCCCGGTTGATGGTCGAGTCGGAACGTCCGTAGATCACCGCGGTGCCGCGTTCGGTGATCATGATCCAGTCGCCGTGGCGCCAGATCCCGGGGTAGAAGTCGAAGTAGCTCTCGCGCAGGCGCGAGCCGTCCTCATCGCCCCACAGCTTGATCGGCATCGACGGCATCGGCTCGGTGATCACCAGCTCTCCGACCTCTCCCACGAGCGGCCGCCCGTCGGGATCCCAGGCCTGCACGCCGGCTCCGAGCCCGCGCGCCTGGAGTTCGCCGAGATACACCGGCAGCGTCGGCACGCCGCCCACGAACGCGGTGCAGACGTCGCTACCACCGGAGGTCGAGAAGAGCCACGTGTCGGCACCGAGCTGGTCGTAGATCCAGCGGAAGCCCTCGGGCGAGAGCGGCGAGCCGGTCGAGCCCACGGAGCGCAGCGCGGCCAGCGAGCGGCCCTGCTTGGGCTCGATCTCGGTCTTCATGCACGAGGCGATGAAGGCGGCGCTGGTACCGAAGCAGGTCATCTCCGTCTGCTCGGCGAGGTCCCACAGGGTTCCCAGGTCCGGGTGCCCCGGGTTGCCGTCGAAGAGCACGATCGAGGCTTCGGTGAACAGCACCCCGACGAGGAAGTTCCACATCATCCACCCCGTGGTGGTGAACCAGAAGACGCGATCGCGCGGCTGAGCGTCGATGTGCAGGTGCATCTTCTTCATGTGCTCGAGCAGCATTCCGCCCTGGCCGTGGACGATCGCCTTCGGCAGCCCGGTCGTGCCCGAGCTGTAGAGCACCCACAGCGGGTGATCGAACGGCAGCTGCGCGAACGCCAGGTCCGAGTCGTCGCCCAGGAAGCCGTTCTCCCAGCCCGAGCCGTCGAGGTAGCCGAGCGTGACCACGTGCTCGAGCGAGGGCATCTCGCCGGCGATCTCGGCCACAATCTTGCGCCGGTCGAAATCCTTGCCGCCGTAGCGATAGCCGTCGACCGTCAGCAACAGCTTCGGCTCGATCTGCGCGAAGCGATCGACCACGCTCCGGGCGCCGAACTCCGGGGCGGCGGAGGACCAGGTCGCACCGATCGAGGCGCAGGCGAGGAACGCGGCGATGGTCTCAGGGATATTGGGCAGATAGGCCACCACGCGGTCGCCCTCGCCGATCCCGCGCGCGCGCAGCCCGGCGGCAATCGCCGCCGTCTGCCGGCGCAGCTCGCCCCACGTCCAGGAGGACAGCTCCCGCAGCTCGGAGGCGTGGATCAGAGCCTCCGCGTCATCGCGCTTGCCGCGGAAGATATGCTCCGCGTAGCTCACGCGCGCGCCCGGGAACCACTCGGTGCCCGGCATCTCGCGATGCCCCAGAACCGATGACGTCGGCGTCTCGAAGCGCACCGAGAAGAACTCGCAGATCGAGGACCAGAAGCCCTCCAGGTCGTCGACCGACCACTGCCACAACTCGTCGTAGGAGTCAAAACGCAGCCCGCGCTCCCGCTCGAGCCAGGCCTGGTACCGCGTGATGGTGGCTCGCTCGATCCGCTCGGCCGACGGGGTCCACAGAAGTTCGGGTTCGGTCATGTACAGGCAGTATCGCCGAGTCGGGCGCGCTGTGGCGGGCCGCGGGCGCGAAGATGGGGAACCTGGCGGACTGCTCGTGCCCAAGCTCGTGACGAAGGGCACCGCCACCATCGCCCGCACCGGCTGGGCCTGCCGCCCGGTCGGAGACCGGGTGCGCGATGATCCCGCGATGCCCAACGCCAAGCTGAGGATCACGGCGCCCTTCTCGGCCACCGTGATCGCGGTCGCCCACGGCCCCGACGAGCCGGTGCGCGCCGGAGCGGCAGTGGTCGTTCTGGAGGCCATGAAGATGGAGCACGAGGTCGTCGCCGACGCCGACGGCTTCGTGCACCGGATCGAGGTCGCGGTCGGCGACACGGTCGACGAGGGTCAGCTGCTGGCGGTGCTGAGGTCGGGCGAGGCCGCCGACGGGACCCGGCAGCAAGCGGAGACCACGGACCTGAACTCGATTCGTGACGATCTGGCCGCCGTCCGGGAGCGCCACGGGCTGACGCTCGACGCCGCCCGTCCCGAGGTCGTGGAGCGCCGCCACGAGCGCGGTCGGCGAATGGCACGCGAGAACCTCTCGGAGCTCATCGACGAGGGCACGTTCGTCGAGTACGGCCCGCTCGTCTTCGCCGCCCAGGAACGCCGGCGTGAGCGGGCGGAGCTGATCGCCCGGACCCCCGCCGACGGCCTGGTGGCCGGCGTGGGCGATGTCGAGGGCCGGCCGTGCGTGGTCATGTCCTACGACTACACGGTCCTCGCCGGGACCCAGGGGTGGCGCAACCACGCCAAGAAGGACCGGCTGTTCGAGCTCGCCGAGCGGCGCCGCCTGCCGGTGGTGCTGTTCGCCGAGGGCGGCGGCGGCCGGCCGGGCGACATCGACTTCCCGATCGTCGCCGGGCTCGACTGCCGCGCCTTCCAGCTGTTCGCCCAGCTGAGCGGGCTGGTGCCGCTGATCGGGATCGCCTCCGGCTACTGCTTCGCCGGGAACGCTGCGCTGCTCGGCTGCTGTGATGTGGTGATCGCCACCGAGGACTCGAGCATCGGGATGGGCGGCCCGGCGATGATCGAGGGCGGCGGCCTCGGCGTGCACGAGCCCGGCGACGTCGGCCCCGTCGACGTCCAGTACGCCAACGGCGTGGTCGACCTCCGCGTGCCGGACGACGCGGAGGCGGTCGCGGCCGCCCGGCGCTACCTGTCCTACTTCCGCGGCCCGGCGAGCGACTTCTCGGTGCCTGACCAGCGCGCGCTGCGCCACCTGATCCCCGATCAGCGCAAGCGCATCTACGACGTGCGCGCCATCGTCGACAGCCTGTTCGACGAGGGGTCGGTGCTGGAGCTTCGACGCGGCTTCGGGCTCGGCGCGGTGACCGCGCTGGTCCGCGTCGACGGCCGACCGCTTGGCGTGGTCGCCAACGACCCCTCGCACCTCGGCGGAGCAATCGACGCCCACGGCGCCGACAAGATGGCTCGATTCCTCCAGCTCTGCGACGCCTTCGACCTCCCGGTCGTGTTCCTGTGCGACACCCCCGGCTTCATGGTCGGGCCGGCCGCCGAGCGCACGGCGACCGTGCGTCACTTCTCGCGGCTGTTCCTGATCGGAGCCAACCTTCAGGTGCCGACGGGCACCATCGTGCTGCGCAAGGGGTACGGGCTCGGCGCCCAGGCGATGGCCGGCGGCGGTTTCAAGGCGCCCCTGTTCACGATCGGGTGGCCGACCTCCGAGTTCGGGGCCATGGGCCTCGAAGGAGCCGTGCGGCTGGGCATGCGCCGGGAGCTCGAGGCGATCGAGGACGAACAGGAGCGCCAGCGCGTCTTTGACGCCACGGTGGCCGCCGCCTACGAGCGCGGCAAGGGGATCAGCATGGCCGAGTACGGCGAGATCGACGACGTCATCGATCCCGCCGACACCCGCCGCTGGATCGCCACGCTGTTCGAGGACGGGTCGGGCGAATGGTGGCGGCGCGAGGGGAAACGGCGACCGAACGTGGATGCGTGGTGAGGAGGAGTGGCGGGGGCGCGGTCCGCTCCGTGGCGGCCTCGTGGGGTGTGGTGCTGCGGGAGGTAAACGGCGGCTGGGGATGGGGATGTCGGCACGGGAGGGAGCGAGGGCTCGCAGTCGTTATCGCCGTTCTGCTTTCGATCGACCGAAATTCAGGGTGCTTAACGTGCCAAATGACGTCCTCCGTGGCGAGCTTGGCCACCTAAGCACTCCCCACGTGCTTAGGTGCACTCGTTCGCGATCCGGCGGGTGCATTTGGCACGTTCTGCACCCTGATTTCCGGGGCATCAGGGCCTATGGCGCCCCGGAGCCCTGCCCGCGCATCCAGGCCGCCTGAAACCCTCTTCCTCAGCCGCCGTTGCACCCCGCACCCTGCCGCGCCCGCCACAGCCGGCCACACCACCCGAGCGCCCGCCCCGCCGCCCATGCAAACTGGCTCACAGCGCGCACGCCACGTCCCGCCGCGCGCGCCACCGCCGGCTCAGTACCACAGCCCGCGCGCCGCACCTGACGACCCGCCCCCTACTCGCACTTCTCGCACGAGCCGCGCAGCAGCACGTCATGGTGCTCGACGCGAACGCCGAGGCGCCGGGAGAGGTTGTCGATCGCCCGTTCGAGGCCGGGGTCGTCGAAGGCCACGAGGCGCCCGCACTCGCGGCAGATCAGGTGGTGATGATGGGCTCCGCTGGGGTCGATGGCTTCGAACCGTGACTGGCCCGGGCCGACGGCGACCCGCTCGGCGAGGCCGTGCTCGACCAGCAGCTCGAGCACCCGGTAGATGCTGGCTCGGCCGATCGGCGTTCCCTCGGCGCGAAGCGCGTCCTCGATCTCGACCGCGCTCAGGGCGCAGGGCTGGCGCGCGAGCAGCTCGATCACCCGCTCCCGCGCCCCGCCGCGCTGGTGACCGGCCCGGGCCAGCACCGAGTGGACGTGTTCGCTCCAGGTGGGGGCTTCGGTGTGAGACATCTCCGGCGCCAACTGTAGCCAACGCCACCCATGTCTGGGATTGAGTCCCAGAATTCACAGAACGAGACTCAATCCCAAATACGTGATAGCTTGTCTCGCATGCGCCGGCGCCGCCGTGAGCACATCCCGACCGCCCGCCGGCGCGCGCTCACGCCAGGCAAGCCATCGCGCGCCCTCGCGCCACGCAAGCCATCGCGCGCCCTCGCGCCAGGCAAGCCATCGCGCGCCCTCGCGCCAGGCAAGCCATCGCGCGCCCTCGCGCCCATCCGCGTCACCAAGCCGTTCCGCGTTCTCGCGCTGCTGCCCGTCCTCGCGCTGCTGGTGTCCGGCTGCGGCGGTGGTGCGGCCGAGCTGGGCGGCCCGATCCGCGTCGTGGCGGCGGAGAACTTCTGGGGCAGCATCGCCGGCCAGCTGGCCGGCACCCACGCGAGCGTGCAGAGCATCATCGTCAACCCAGCCTCGGACCCCCATTCCTACGAGCCGACCGCGGCCGACGCACGGACGCTCGCGACGGCTCAGCTCGTGATCGTCAATGGGATCGGCTACGACCCCTGGGCGCCGAGGTTGCTGGCGGCGAACCCGACCCTCGGTCGGCAGGTGCTCACGGTCGGCAGCCTGCTGGGACTCAGAGAGGGCGAGAACCCACATCGCTGGTACAGCCCGGCTGACGCCGATGCGGTGGCAGCCGCCATCACCGCGAGTCTGAAGCGGCTCGATCCGCACGACGCGACGTACTTCGACGGCCGGCATGCGGACTTCGAATCCCAGGGCCTGGCCCGCTACCACCAGCTGATCGCCGCCATCAGGACCAGGTTCTCCGGCGTCCCCGTCGGCGCCTCTGAGAGCATCTTCGCGCTGCTCTCACCCGCGCTCGGGCTGCGGCTGATCACGCCGAGCTCGTTCATGAAGGCGGTCAGCGAGGGCACGGAGGTGAGCGCCCAGGGCGCCGTCACCGCCCAGCAGCAGATCGCGCAGCACCGGCTCGAGGTCTGGATCTACAACTCGCAGAACGCGACTCCTCAGATTCAGTCCCTCAACGCCCTCGCCGCTCAGCGCGGGATTCCGGTCGTCACCGTGACCGAGACCCTCTCCCCCGCCGGCGCGACCTTCGAGCAGTGGCAGGCGTCCCAGCTCCAGGCGCTCGCGCAGGCGCTGCACAGGGCCACGGGCCGGTGACGGTCCCGGCCGGCACAGCCGTCACCCTGGAGTCGGGCGGCAGGTCCGGCGACGTCGCGGTGGCGCTGCGCGGCGCCGCCGTGACGCTCGGCGGCCAGACCGTCTTCTCGAACGTCGACCTGGAGGTCCGGCGCGGCGAGTTCGTGGCCGTCCTGGGACCCAACGGCGCCGGAAAGTCGACCCTGATGAGAACGATCCTCGGGCTCGTGCCGCTCAGCGCCGGATCGGTGCGGGTGCTCGGGCACGAGCCCTCGGAGACGCGCTCCGAGATCGGCTACCTGCCCCAGCGGCGGAGCTTCGACTCCGAGACCCGGATCCGCGGCGTCGACCTCGTCCGGCTCGGCCTCGAAGGCGGGCGGTGGGGCCTGCCCCTGGCCGTCACCGCCGGCGCTCGGGCGCGCCGGAGGATCGAGCGCGAGCGGGTCGAGGAGGTCATCTCCCTGGCCGGCGCGGCCGCCTACGCCACCCGGCCGATCGGCGAGCTCTCAGGAGGCGAGCAGCAGCGCCTGCTGATCGCGCAGGCGCTCGTCCGCCGGCCGGCGGTGCTGATCCTCGACGAGCCCCTGGACAGCCTGGATCTCCCCAACCAGGCCATCGTCGCCGCGCTGGTACAGCGGGTGTGTGCCGTCCAGGGAGTCGCCGTGCTGCTGGTGGCGCATGACGTCAACCCGCTGCTGGGCTATCTCGACCGCGTGATCTACCTCGCCGGAGGCAAGGCGCTGGCGGGTCCAGTGCAGGAGGTCATCACGGGTCCCAAGCTGAGCGAGCTATACGGAGCCAGAATCGAGGTCCTCCGCACCAGCGACGGCCGGCTAGTGGTCGTCGGCTCGCCCGAGGCCCCGCACCACCACGGCCACCGTCATTGAGGGGCGACGAGAGCCTCCATGTCGGTCGGTCCCACTTTCTCCCTCGACCTCGTCTCCGACGTCCGCGAATTGCTCGCGTTCCCGTTCATGGTCAACGCGCTCCAGGCCGCGTCGATCGTGGCCGTGCTGGCTGCGGTGGTCGGGTGGTACATGGTGCTGCGCCGCCAGAGCTTCGCGGGCCACACGCTGTCGGTGATGGCATTCCCGGGTGCGACCGGAGCTGCGCTCGCGGGCCTGCCCACCGCCGTCGGCTACTACCTGGCCTGCGGCCTCGCCGCGCTGGCCATCGGCCGGACCGGCCATTCGGGGAGGCGCCGGTTTGCCACCGAGTCAGCGGCGATCGGCACCGTGCAGGCGACTGGCCTCGCGCTCGGTTTCCTGTTCCTGTCGCTCAACCGCTCCGTGCTCGGAGGCATGGAGACATTCCTGTTCGGGACCTTTCTCGGCGTCAGCCACGACCAGGTGCTGACCCTGCTGGTGGTGGCGGTGTTGGCGCTGGGCGCGGTCGCGGCGATCGGCCGGCCGCTGCTGTTTGCCTCCGTGGACCCGGAGGTCGCCCTGGCCCGGGGTGTCCCGGTGGCGCTGCTCGACGTGAGCTTCCTGCTGATCCTCGGGCTCGCGGTCGCGGCCACCAGCCAGATCACCGGCGTCCTGCTCGTGTTCACGCTGCTCGTCGCCCCGCCGGCGGCTGCGCAGCTGATCACCGCGCAGCCGGTCGCCGGGCTGCTGCTCAGCGTCGCCTTCGCGCTGGCGGTGGCCTGGCTCGGACTGGGAGTCGCGTACTTCTCGATCTATCCGGTCGGCTTCTGGATCACCATGTTCGCGTTCGGGCTCTATGTCTCGGTGCGGATCGGGCGCTGGGCGCTGGCGCGCCGGAGGCGACCCTGATGTTCGCCCACGAGTTCGTCCGCAACGCCTATCTGGCCGGCACGTTCGTCGCGCTCGCGTGCGGAACCGCCGGCTGGTTCGTGGTCCTGCGCGCTCAAATCTTCGCCGGCGACGCGCTCAGCCACGTCGCCTTCGTCGGAGCGATCGCAGCGGCCGTGATCGGACTCGACCAGGTGGTCGGCATCTTCGTGCTCACGCTCGCGCTCGCGCTCGGGATGGCCGCTCTCGGCGGCCGGGCCCGGGCGGACGATGTCGTGATCGGGATCGTGTTCTCGTGGATCCTCGGTCTCGGTCTGCTGTTCATCACGCTCCTGTCGACGAGCGGGTCCGGCGGCAGCGGCATCGCCGCCGCGAACACGCTGTTCGGATCGATCTTCTCGCTCAGCGGTCCAGAGGCGCGGCGGGCTGCGCTCATCTGTCTCCTGTCCGCCGCCATTGTGCTGGCCGGCTTCCGGCCGCTGCTCTTCTCGACCCTCGACCCGGAGCTGGCCTCGGTCCGCGGTCTCCCGGTTCGGGCGCTCGGGGCCGGATTCCTGGCTCTGATCGCGGTCGTGACGGCCGAGAGCACACAGGCGATCGGTGCGCTGCTGCTGCTCGGCCTGCTCGCCGCCCCGGCCGGCGCGGCCCAGCGCCTGACCGTCTCGCCCTACCGAGGGCTCGCGCTGTCGGCCCTGTTCGCCGTCGCCTCGATGTGGGGAGGCCTCGCGCTCAGCTACGCGATCCCCGCGCTGCCGGCCAGCACAGCGGTGATCGGGCTGGCCGCCGGGACCTATGCGCTGGCGTCGCTGACGCGAGTCCGGCGCCCAGCTCGCGTCGGCACACCCGCGCCGGCGCAGGGCAGCGGGCCGCAAAGCTGACGCGCTACGCCGCCCCTCTCCGACTACGAGACGTCACACTCAGATGCATACCCCGCCAATCGGCAGCAACGGGAATGACTTGAACGGCGCCTGCGTTCAGAGTGGCCGTGAACGGGCCCGGCGGGCGCCGGTCACCGGCAGCGGGCACAGGGCACTCATGATCTGGGCCACGACCGGAGCCAGATCCCCGAGCGTGCCCACGCCACCGCGGAGCAGGTGGGAGGCGAGCAGGTTCTCGATCGCGCTGACCCCGGCCGCGACCATGGCCGGCTCGGAGCCGGGGACTGCGGCCACGATCTCATCAACGAAGCGGCGATGGGCCACCGCCCGAGCGCGCATGACGTCCGCGTCGCCCGCCGGACCGTCGAGGAGCAGCAGGCGGGCCCGCGCCGGCTGGGCTCGCAGCCAGCGCAGCAGCGCCTCCACCCCGCCCGCGACCTGATCCTGCGAGCCCTCAGCGGCGACCGCGCACGAATGGCTCACGTAGTCCACCAGGTCGTCGGTCGCCGCGTTGTAGGCCGGGACCGTGGCCCGCACCTCCGGCACGTCGCGTGACCGGCGCGACCGCGTCGGCAGGGCGAAGCCGCGCGCGAGCGAGCTCCCGCCGGGGGTCAGGGCCGTGCGCACGCGAACCTGCGGCTCTGAAGACGAACCCGGAAGCCGGCGTGCGACTCCGAACGGGAGTCATGGCCCGGGCCGACGCCGAGCCTCCGGGTGGCCGGGAGGGGATGCTCCCGCTCGCGACGAGGCGCACATCGTCGCAGTCGATCGGCGGCACGGCTGCATCCAGAGCTGGGAACGGGCGCGGGGATGCCATGCACCCAAGCTCTCTCGCCTCCGTTTTCGATCCGCCGTTTCGACATGAGACGAGCCTATGAAACGCCCCGTCAGCTCCCCGTAAAGGAAGCGTCGGAATGTCTCTTGCGCACCTCTCACCGATCTCTTCGAGGCCGGCGGGCTCGGGCTGCTAGGAGGCCCGCAGCGCCTCGGTGGGGCTCAGGCGAGCCGCCTTCGCCGCTGGGTAGAGCCCCGCCACCGCGCCGATCAGGAGCCCGGCGGCGGGGCCCGCGATCACGGCATATAGAGGCACCACCATCGGCTGGTTCTGGGCCACCGAGTAGACGAAGGTCGCCACCGCTCCGAAGATCAGCCCGGCCACCCCGCCGAGGGTGGCGAGCAGCGCCGACTCCATCAGGAACTGCGAGCTGATGTGGCGGCGGGTCGCGCCCAGAGCGCGGCGCAGCCCGATCTCGCCCCGCCGTTCGAGCACCGAGATGACCATGATGTTGGCAATCCCGATCCCGCCCACCAGCAGCGCCACGGCCCCGAGTGCGAGCAGCAACGTGGTGAACTGCGTCTTGGCCGCCGCGCGTGCCTCGAGCGAGTCGGACGGCCGGCTCACCTGCACGCCATCGGGTGTCTGCGGATCGGCCGTGGGGGCCAGCAGATTGCTGACGTTCTGCACCCGATCCACATTGGCGCGCACGAAGATCGTCGAGGGGCTGTTCTGGACCTTGAACAGGCGCTCCGCCACGGGCAGCCCGATCAACGCCGTGTGGTCGAGGTCGGGCGCCAGGATCAGCGGGTTGAGGATCCCGACGACGGTGAACCAGGTGCCCCCGAGGAAGACCTGGATGTGGCCCGTCGCCGCCGGTATCTGCAGGGTCTGAGCCGCCCCGGCCCCGAGCACCACTGTCGGGTAGTTCTCGGTGGCCGCGTTCAGGAAGTGGCCCGAGGCCATGTCGCCGCCGAGCGCCGAGGGCACGTTGGTGTCGGCAGCATCGACTCCGATGCCTCCGGTCTGCTCCGCCGGGACATAGGCGGTTCGGCGCACGGTGGCGCCCGACACCGAGTACACCGCCGCCGCCTGCTGCACGGCACCCATGTGCTTGATCATCGGCACGGCCGTGTTGGGGAGGCTCTCCGACTGTCCCAGGAACGCGGTGCCCGGCGCCACGGTGAGCAGGTTCGTGCCGAGCCGGTCGATCGTCGCCAACAGGTCCGCCTGGCTCGAGGCCGAGATGCCCACCACGGCCACCATGGCGCCGATCCCGATCGCGATCCCGAGCGCCGACAGCGATGCCCGCAGCCGCCGGCTGCGCAGCCCCAGCGCAGCCACCGCCAGCAGTTCGCGCAGCGAGATCCGGGCGACGTCGCGCTCGCGCGGCTCGTCCGGAGCCGTGGCCGGCCTTGGCACCGCGACGCTCACTGCCGCTCGTCCGCCACGATCTCCCCGTCGCGCATCTGGATTCGGCGCGGGAACGACTCGGCCACGTTCGAGTCGTGGGTGATCAGGCCCAGGGTGGCTCCCTCGGCGGCGAGGCCATGAAGCAGGTCCAGCACGCCGGCTCCCGACTTCGAGTCCAGGTTGCCGGTCGGCTCGTCGGCGAGCACGATGCTCGGCCCTTTGATCAGCGCCCGAGCGATCGCCACCCGCTGACGCTCGCCTCCCGACAGCTCGCCGGGCCGGTGCGTGAGGCGGTGCCCGAGGCCAACCCGGTCGAGCGCGATCTTGGCCGCCTCGCGCCGCTCATGCGCCGGCGCGCCCGTATAGAGCATCCCGGTGGCCACGTTGTCAAGCGCGGTCATCACCTCCTGCAGGTGGAAGCCCTGGAACACGAAGCCGATCTCGTGCGCGCGAACGCCGGCCAGCTCACGGTCGGTGGCCTTGACCGCATCGTGCCCGGCGACGAAGACCCCACCCGCCGTCGGGCGCTCGAGCGTCCCGAGGATGGTCAGCATCGTCGTCTTGCCCGATCCCGACGGACCGACCACGGCGACCTGCTCGCCGCGACGGAGGTCGATCGACACGCCGCGCAGCGCGAACACTCCGCCGGTGTACTCCTTGACGACATCGGTCAGGCGGAGCGCGACGCCAGTGTCGGCCATGCCGGCGCCGGTCATCCCTGGGAGTCGGTCACCTGCATGCCCTCGACCAGATCCGAGCCCGAGACCTGGACGAAGCCCCCGGCGAACAGGCCCGGACTGACCGGCACCAGCTTGTGGACGCCGGCCTGGTTGACCGTCTGAACCGCGTAGCCACCGCCGGGCGTGGCCAGCAGCGCCGTGACGGGAACGGACAGGACTCCGCGCTCCACCTGCTGCTGGAAGTTCACGCTCACGGCAGCCTGGTCGAGCCCGGCGACGTGATGGTTCCCGAGCAGCGCGATCGTCACCGGGACAGTGGCCGAAGGGGTGCTCGAAGCGCCGCCTCCGCCGCCAGCGGCGGCCGTGCTCGAGGAGCTGCTCGAGGTGGACTGCGCGACGGGACTGACGGCGGTGATCTTGCCGGGCTGGGTGCTCCCGTCGGGGAGCTGAACGGTCACCGGCTCCCCGACCACGGCCTCGCTCTGCTTGGTCGCGTCGAGCTGCACGGTCACCACGAGGTCGGCCGAGGTCGTGTCCAGCACCTCGGTCGCCGTCCCCCCGGCGGCGCTGCTACCGGCCGCACTCGACGACGACCCGCCCCCTGAGCCGCCCCCGCCCGACGCCGATCCGGCTGACGCCGCCGCCGCACTTGCTCCGCTGCCTCCGCCGCGGCTGGCGCCACCGGTCGCCCCGGCGGACGTCCGGCCGCTGCTCCCGGTGCTGCCCGAGGTCCCGGTCGTCCCGGTCCTCGAGCCCCCGCTGGCGAGCTTCTTGAGCTCGGCCACCAGCTGGGCGAGCAGCTGTTGCGCGGTCGGCGAGCCCTTGCCGGTGGGCGTCGCCGGCGTCGTGGTGGTTCTCGCCGGCGTGGTGGTCGTAGCGGTTGGGCACGGGGTCGCCGGAGTCGTCGTGGCAGCGGTCGTGGTGCCGGGCTCGGTGCACGCGGGCGCCTGGGCGGCGTGGATCGCCGGCGGCGGCACCGTGGTCGCGGCCGTGGTCGCAGGTGTCGACGCGCGGGCAGCGGCCGTGGTCGTGGTCGCAGGTGTCGACGCGGGGGCGGCGGCCGTGGTGGTGAAGCTCACGTACTCGGCCCGCGCCTGTCCCGGCGCCGATGCGCTCACCGGGACGGAGCTCGCGGTCGGTGTCACGGTCAGCGAGGCGCCGGTGGTTGTGCCCGCGCTCGAGCTACCCGCACCGGCACCTCCACCGCCCGTCGAGCCGAGCACGCCGGTGACCGAATCGATGCGCCGGACGCCGGGCAGGAACACGACCTGCCCCAGGGTCACGGTTCCGGTCTGGGTCTGACCGAGCGACGCCTGCCAGGCCTCGACGGCCGCCGTGGTGCCTGCCTGCCAGGTATCGTTGACGGTGATCTGATGGCTGGGATCGAACCCCAGCGTGACCAGGTTCCGGTTCAGCTCGGTGACGTCGGGGCCGTTGCTCACGCCCGAGGTGAGGGCCCGGAACGCGGGCACCGCGCCGTCCATCAGGACGATCGGCGATCCATCGACGTCGTACAGCGCCTGGCCGGGCTTGATCGTGGCCCCCACGGTGGGCAGGTAGGTGAGCGTGCCGCTGATCCGGTTGAAGACCGGCTGCGGGTTCGCGTAGCCGAGCGTTCCCGGCTCGGTGTCGGTGGCGATGAGGTCGCGCCGCTGCACGGTGGCCACACCGCTCCCGTTCGAAGATGCGCCGCTCGCCCCCTTGCTCGAGCCCGGGGCGCCGGCGCCGACGATCACCCCGATGGCCAGGGCCACCACGCCGATCGCGGCGATTGCGGCGCCGGCGCGGCGCCGGGGCGACCCCTCGATCAGGCGGCGCGCGCCGCTGCGCGCGGGCTCAAGCACCCGGCCCTCCGGCGCCACCGCCAGCGCCACCGCGGCCGACCCTCGGCCGCAGGCTGCCGCAGGCCGTGTTGGCGGCAATGAAGGCCGGGCTGTTGCGATCGATCGAGCGCAGCGTTCGCCCGAGCCCGAAGCCGCCGGGGCCGGGACCGTTGAACGTCGGATCGGGGATGTCGACCCCGTGCTTGCGCATGCACTCGGCGTACTTCACCGCCTGCTGGCGGAACTGCTGCAGCTGTGCGGGGCTCAGGGTCGGGAACGATTGGCGCAGATACGTCTGGCAGGCCTGCAGGGCAGCGGTGCGCTGAGCCTGCGGATAGTTGCGCAGCACGCGGAAGAAGCCGCCGCCGCCCGCCGGCCCGCCACTCGAGGATGGGTCGGGCACGTTGACGCCGTGGGTGCGCATGCACTTGGCGAAGTTCAGGCGTGCCGTGAACTGGGCTCCGGTGGCACTGCCCGTGGTCGCGGACGCCCCCGATGAGGATCCGCAGGCGGCGATCCCGAGCGCGAGTCCAACCGCGATCAGGATGGTTGTGAGCGCGCGAGCACCAAGAAGACGATGGGCGATATACGACATCGGGCGTGACTCCTAGACAGGGGAAAGTAGCCGAGTTGTAGCGGTCCGGATGTCAGCTCTTCGTAAGCGCCGCGGCGGCGCGCCCGGCTTCACGAGATGACAACACAGCAGCCGGCAGATCCACGACCACCTCCAGGCCGCCGGCGCGGCGGGCCTTGATCTCGGCGTGGCCGCCGCTGGCCTCGGCCACGGAGCGCACGATCGAGAGCCCGAGTCCGAACCCGCCAACCGACCGGTCGAGCCGCCGGAAGGGCTCCAGCAGCTTGACCGCCTCGTCGGGATCGATCGGCGGACCGCCGTTGGCCACCGTCAGGCGGACGCGACCGCGCTCCGCCCGGGTGTGGATGACCAGGAACCCGTGCCGCTCGTTGTAGCGAATCCCGTTGTCGAGCAGATTGGCGATCAGGCGCTCGAACAGGCGCTCGTCGCCGATCGTCGGAGCCGGCGCCAGGTCGGCCCTCAGGTCCACCTCGGCGGCCTGCGCTCGCGCGCGCATGTCGGTGACGCAATCCCCCGCCAGCACGGACAGGTCGACGCGCTCACCGCGGCCGACGGCGCCCTCGCTGCGGGCCAGCGTGAGCAGCGACTCAATCAGCCGCTCGCAGCGGTCGACCGTCTCGCGCACCGCCCCGCCCATGGCTCTCAGATCATCGGTGCTCGCGCCCGGGTCGGCCAGCGCCACGTCAACCTCGGTGCGCATGATCGCCAGCGGCGTGCGCAGCTCGTGCGACGCGTTGGCGACGAAATGCCGCTGGCTGGCGAAGGCCGAGTCGAGCCGTCCGAGCATGCCGTCGAAGGTGTCGGCCAGCTCCTTGAGCTCGTCGGCCGGGCCGGTCAGGGCGATCCGCTCGCCCAGGTTCTGTCCCGAGACCCGGCGTGCGGTGGCGGTGATGTCGCGCAGCGGGCGCAGTGCCCGCCCCGCCAGCAGCCAGCCCGCCCCCACCGAGATCATCGTCATCACCCCAAGCGCGAACAGGTACTCGACCACGAGCCGGTGCAGCGCGTCGCTCAGCAACTGCGCGCGGACGGCCTCGGCGACGCTGGTCTCCGGAGCGCCGGGGGTGAACCCCAGCGTGCGGCCGAAGAACGGTGCGCCGGAGGGCGGGGCCAGGCCGAGCCGCCTGAGCTCGGCGCGGAAGCGGCCCGGCGAGCTGACGTTGTGGCGCACCAGTGCGTAGCCGATCGTCAGCAGGACCGCTCCCGTGATCAGGAACACGATTCCGTAGGTCGCGGTGAGGCGCAGCCGGATCGTGGGCGCGGGACTCGCCACGTTCACCTGCGGCCGACGGGAAGCGGGCGGCCTGCGTGTTCGAGACCTCTTCGACCCTGGAAAAGCCATCACGCCAACCTGTACCCGACTCCGATCACGGTCTCGACGACCGCAGGGTCTCCCAGCTTACGCCGCAACGTCATGATCGTCATCCGGACGACGTTGGTGAACGGATCGATCTGCTCGTCCCACACCCGCTCGAGCAGCTCCTCGGCCGAAACGGTGGCGCCCTCTGCGGACATCAGCGCCTCCAGCACCGCGAACTCCTTGCGCGCCAGCTCGAGCGTGTGGCCGCCCCGCTCGACGTGGCGGCGAGCCGGGTCGAGCACGATGTCGGCATGGGCCAGCACCGGCGGCCGGCTCGGTGCTGCCCGGCGCGCCAGGGCGTGGATCCGGGCCACCAGCTCCGCGAACCGGAACGGCTTGGGCAGGTAGTCGTCGGCGCCGAGCGACAGGCCCTCCACCAGATCCTCGAGCGCCCCGGCGGCGGTCAGCATCAGGATCCCCGTCTCCGGGCGCTCACCGCGCACGGCTCGGCAGACCTCATCGCCGTGGATCCCCGGCAGGTCGCGATCCAGCACCACAACGTCGTAGCGGACCACTCGAGCCTTGATCAGGGCATCCGATCCATCGGGTGCGACGTCAACCGCCATCCCCTCTCGGCGAAGGCCGCGCGCGATCGCGTCAGCGAGTCGCTGCTCGTCTTCGGCAACCAATACACGCACCCTTGCCAGCATGACGAGGCCACCATAAGAACTGCGTAAGAGCGGAAATCCGGCTCGGACCAGCCGACTTGTCACCGGCGGCGCGCATATAGTCGCGCGGTGGCGATCACCCGGCTCAGCGCTGCCCTGCACTGCCGCGACGGCGAGGTCTGACGACGCTGAGGGGCCGGCCGGGACCGCTGGTGCTGCTGGCGATCGTGTCGCTGCTCTCGCTGGCGGCGCGCTTCGCCTTCCTCGGCGACCCCTGCCACGACCCGTGCCGCTCGGCCTCCGACCACAAGCTCGTCTTCGACGAGGTGTACTACGTCAATGCGGCGCGGAGGATCGCCGGCGTGCCCGTCCCGGCCGACATGCCGTACTCCAGCGCGCCCGCTGGCCTGGACCCCAACGCTGAGCACCCGCAGCTGGCCAAGCTGGTCATCGCCGGGTCGATCGAGCTGTTCGGCGACCGGCCGCTGGCGTGGCGGCTCGGGAGCCTGATCGCCGGGTCGCTGGCGATCCTGGGGTTGTTCGCGCTCGTGCGCGCCGCCGGCGGCGGCCGGTGGCTGGCGCTCGGGGCGGCGACGCTGATGGCCGCCGACAACCTGCTGCTCGTTCACGGGCGGATCGGGACGCTGGACATCTATGTGCTGGCGCTGATGCTGTGGGCCGCCGTGGCATATCTGCGCGGCCACCCGATCGTCGCCGGGACGCTGCTCGGAGTCGGCTCCTGCGTCAAGCTCGTGGCCCCCGACCTGCTGCTGGTGCTCGCCGGCATCGAGGCGGCACGCCTGTGGATGGCGCGTCGCGCGCGGCGCCGCGCGGGCGGCCTCGAGGCGGAGACCCAGCCCCCGCCCGGGACCGCCGGAGACAGCGCCGCCGTCGGCCCCCACCTGCTTCGGTTCGGCTCCTGCGCGGTCACGGCGGCGGGCGTGTTCGCGGGGCTGCTGGCGCTGCTCGATCGGATCGCCCCTCCGTATGACCCGACCAAGAGCGCCAGGGTCGGCGGCGGCCCGTTCGCGCACGTGAGCCACATGCTCGCCTTCGCCGGAGCCCAGGTCAGCCGCCACGGTCCGCGCGGAATCGCCTCCTATCCGTGGCAGTGGTTCGGAGACTACAAGGCGATCGTGTACCTCAACATCGTGCCCGGCCACCCGGCGCCGGGACTCGAGCGCATCCACCCCGAGGCGCACTTCCTGGGAGCGATCAGCCCGCCGATCCTGCTGCTGGCGCTGCCGGGACTCGCCCTGGCCGCCTGGAGCCTGCGCCGCGCCGGCGCCGGCGCCGACGCCGACGGCCATGGCGCCGGCGGCCAAGCCGGCGGCGCGGACATCTCCGGGCGCGTGGCCCTGGCCTGGGTGCGGGGCACGTTCCTGCCCTTCGAGCTCGCGAGCCTGATCGGGCAGCGCACGAGCTACCTCTACTACATGGTGATCGTGATGCCCGGCATCTACATCGCGGTGGCGCGGCTGGTCGCCCATCCCAGAGCGCCGCGGTGGCTGGTCGGCCTGTGGATCGCCGCCGTGGCCGTCGCCGTGGTGCTCATGTACCCGTTCATGCCACTGCCCTGAGTGGGCGATGGGCCGACGCGACGGGCCCACCCCCGGCGCCCCCTCAGAGCTGCGCGGCCTCGCGCTTGAGCACGTCCCACGCGATCTGCACATCGGCCTCGGTGGTGCGCATCTGGCCGACCGCGAGCCGGAGCACGTAGCGGCCGTTCAGCACCGCGTGAGAGATGAAGATCTCGCCGCCTGCGTTGACGCGCTCCAGCAGCCTGCGGCTGCGCTGGTCGGATCCCTCGAGCCGGAAGCAGACCACCGAGAACGTTCGCGGGGCGCACAGCTTCCACCCCGCCTGGTCGCGGATCCAGCCCTCGAACAGCGACGCCAGCTCGATCCCGGAGCGGATGTGCGCCTGCAGTCCCGAGCGGCCGTGGCAGCGGAGCACCGCCCACAGCTTGAGCGCGCGAAAGCGCCGGCCCAGCGCCGGCCCGTACTCGCTCAGCGACAGCGCGTCCTCGGCGTCCGGGGTGCGCAGGTACTCCGGGATCAGGCTGAAGGCGTCCCGGAGCTGCTTGGGCCGGCTGGTCCACAGCAGCGAGCAGTCCATCGGAGTGAGCATCCACTTGTGGGCGTTGACGACCAGCGAATCGGCCCGCTCCACGCCCGCGAACGCCCACCGATGCTCGGGGCACACCATCGCCGAGCCCGCGTAGGCCGCGTCCACGTGCATCCAGGCGCCGGAGCGCTCGCAGGCGTCGGCGATCGCCGGCACCGGGTCGACCGACGTGGTCGCCGTGGTGCCCACGGTCGCCACCACGACCGCCGCCCGGTCGAGGTCACGCAGGGCCTCGGGCCGGAGCCGGAAGTCCTGGTCGCACTCCACCTTGTGCAGGCGCATCCTCAGCATCCGCGCGGCCTTCTCGACCGACGAGTGCGCCTGCTCGGAGCACAGCACCAGATCGCGACCGGTGGCCTCGCGCGCGGCGATCAGCGCCGCCAGGGTCGAGGTCGATGCGCTGTCCTCGATGTGGCCGTGCCAGCCGGCAGGCAGCCCCAGCAGGTCTGCGACCCACTCCAGCACCACGCCCTCGAGCTCGGTCGCCGCCGGTGCCGTCCGCCACAGGATCGCGACCGAGTTGAGCGTCGCGGCCACGAGCTCGGCCAGGATCGCCGGCTCTGACGCACTGGTGGCGAAGTACGCGAAGTACCGGGGGTGCTGCCAATGAGTGACCCCGTCGAGCAGCACGTCGTCGAGGTCGCGCAGCACAGCCGCGAACGGCTCGCCGTCCTCAGGCGCGGTGCTCGGCAGCCGCGCCCGGATCTCACCCGGCGCAACCTGTGCCAGCACCGGCAGCTCCCCGACCCGCTCGAGGTAGCTCGCCGCCCACTCGAGCGCGGCGAGCCCGTCGGTCCGCAGGTCGCCGGCGGGCCCGGTCACACGACCGCAGCCGCGCCGAACTGGTAGGTGACGCCGGTCATCTCCTCCGAGATCTCCCACAGCCGCCGCCAATCGCTCTCGTTGTACGCACGTGAGATCGCGGTCACGATGTGTGGGTGGCCACGCTGCTCCAGGAAGCCCTCCGGCCCCACGAAGGTGCCGCTGGGCAGATCGGCGACGGTCGCCCCGTACAGGGTTGGTAGCGCGCCCATGTCGGCGCTCTGGGCCAGGACACGGTTGGTGACGGCCATGATCGCCTTCTCGTAGAAGGCGCTCGGCCCGGCGAACTGGAGGTTGGTGGCGGCGTAGCCCGGGTGGGCGGCGACGCTGAGGAGTCCGGTGCCCGCGGCGGTGGCGCGGCGGGCGAGCTCGAAGCAGAAGAGCAGATTCGAGAGCTTCGACTGACCGTAGGCGCGCCAGTTGTTGTAGTGACGTTCGCCCTGGAGGTCATCGAAGTTCATCTTCCCGATCCGGTGGGCGCTGCTGGACAGCGTGACCACGCGCGGCTTCGGGGCGCTCATCAGCGTCGGCAGCAGCAACCCGGTGAGCGCGAAGTGGCCGAGATGGTTGGTTCCGAACTGCGACTCGAAGCCGTCGACCGTCAGGCGCCGCGGCGGCGCCATCACGCCGGCGTTGTTGATCAACAGATCGATCGAATCGTGCTCGCCGGTCAGCCGGGCCACGAAGCCCCGCACCGAGGCGAGATCGGCAAGGTCGAGGGCCCGCACGTCGAGATCGGCCCCCGGGACCTGCGCCTGGATCTCGGCCTCCGCGCGATCGCCCTTGGTGGTGTCCCGGCAGGCGATCACCACCTTGGCTCCGGCGCGGGCGAGCTCGCGGGCGGTGACCAGCCCGAGGCCGCTGTTGGCGCCGGTCACGATCGCCACCCGCCCAGTCTGATCTGGGATGTCGCCGGCGTTCCACTTCCTGGGCATTACGGCCCTCCTGTTCGGAGTCGGACGGTTGCTGCGCGAGCGACGGGGATCGTGCTACCGGCTCGGCACCCGGCGCTCGAGGGAAGCGGAGTACGCGCCGGAGCGGAACTGGAGGATCGGGTCCGCCGAGAGCTCGATTCCATCCGTCACGCGAGTGGGATCGAAGATCAGCACATCCCCGCCGGTCTCGCGCTCGGTCTCCAAGCCGCTGACCTCGAGGGTACCGGCGATCACCCGCGGGCGTTGATCCGGCCATTGCGCCGTCGGATCGTCGACCGGATCGCCGTCGGCCGCGATCTGCAGCTCCAGCGTGAACTGCGCCGGACCGCGGGCGAGCCGCTCGCGGAGCTCGTGTTGAAGGTAGTCGCGGCCGAGCCGCTTGGCCGCGAGCGGGGACAGCGAGCGAGCCGGGGCCTGAGGCACCCATGTGTAGCGCACGTAGTGCGCACCCCCGTCGCCGTCGATCCAGCGGAAGGCGTGGATCGCGTAGTAGGGAACCGCGGCGTAGCTGACCGGCGGCCGGAGCGCCGCCGCGTTGGCCGGGAGACCGCGGATCGCAGCCGGATTGCGAGCCAGGAAGCGGGCGAACTTGAACGGCATGGCGAGGCCCGGGTGACTGGCGTGCATCAGCTCGACGAACCCCTCCGGCCTCCGGCTCGGGAACCGGGGGGCGGTCTGCGCGACGATGTCGGTGCGCGATCCGTCGGGCAGATAGAGCTTGACGGCCAGCCCGCGGACGTCGGGAGCGTAGTCGGGCGCCTGCGGGTCTCCGCCGCCGTTGGAGAACCGGATCGTGGCCGGGACCGGCTCCCCGCGCAGGTGCGCGGCCCGGGTCATCGCCGCGCCCGCCGGCGCGGCGGTGAAGGTGCCCCTGCACAGGGTGCCCTTGGCATGCAGCGCCCGGTAGCCCGGGTGCCGGCCGAAGACCTCGTTTGCGGCGTCGACCGCCTGGCCGGGCGTGATCGTCACGGACGCGAACCCTTATCCGGTGACGCGAAAGTCGATCCCGGCTCGCTGCAGGCGGTCGAACAGGGGCTGGCCCATGGCCACCGCGGGCGTGATCTGACCCGCGCGGTCGGGCAGCTCGTCGTGGGCCAGGCACAGCGCCGACTCCGAGAGCATCTTGGCCGTCTCGCCGTATCCAGGGTCTCCGCCGCTCACCTCGGTGACCAGGTGCCGGCCGCCCGCATCGGCGACGAAGCGGACGTTGAACCATGCCTTGCGCCGCTGCTCGGGAGTCGGGCCCTCGCCCGGGCTCTTCAGCTTCAGCAGCAGATCGCGCGTGGGCGGCAGCTGCGCCAGCGCGATCGCCGCAGCCGCGCCGCCGAGCAGCCCGGCCAGCTGCGGCGCGCGCTTGACCACCAGGTAGTGGCCGTAGGTGAAGTCGGGCCCGTAGCACTCCAGTGCCCGGGCCGAGCGGAGCACGGTCTGCGGGTCGATCGAGGGGAACGGGACGACCCACCCGCC
This sequence comes from Solirubrobacteraceae bacterium, assembly GCA_017882465.1. Classification (GTDB taxonomy): domain Bacteria; phylum Actinomycetota; class Thermoleophilia; order Solirubrobacterales; family Solirubrobacteraceae; genus Palsa-465. The sequence goes on along the minus strand of JADGPN010000002.1, from coordinate 20,837 downwards.
GGCGTCGGGATTGCGTCCCGGAGACCCGGTCACGCCCTTCACGCGGCGGCCGACGGGCTTGGACTCGAGCCTGCGCCGCTCGGACGCGCACCGCGCGGCCTGGCGCAGGCGGGCAAAGGCATTGATGGCCGAGTGGTAGGTGCCGCCCGAGAACGTTCCCCCGGCCCGCACGAACCCGTCGATCCGGATCGGCACCCCGTCCGGCAGCTGCCCCACGGTGTGAAGGACGCCGAGGTCGTAGGGAATCGAGTCGAAGCCGCAGGAGTGAACGATCCGGGCGCCGCTGGCTTGCGCCTGCTCGTGGTGGCGCAGCCACATCAGGTCGACGAACTCGAGCTCGCCGGTCAGATCGACGTAGTCGGTTCCGGCCGCGGCGCAGGCGGCCACCAGTGGCTCGCCATAGTGGATGTATGGACCCACCGTGGTGATCACGACCCGGGTGCAGTCGGCGATCGCCCGGATCGAGGCGCCGTCACCGATGTCCGCCTGCAGCAGCTCCATCTCGGCGCAGCCGGGGTTGATCTCGGCCAGCCCGCGCCGGACCTGTTCGAGCTTGGCCTGGTTACGGCCGGCCAGCGCCCAGCGCGTCTGCTCCGGCGCATGGCCGGCCAGATACTCCGCGGTCAGGCCGCCGGTAAAGCCGGTGGCGCCGAACAGGACGATGTCGTATGCCCGCTCGGTCATCAGTCCGGCACCTCACGGGCGAGCGCCATCGCCTCTTCCAGCGTCACGCCCGCCTTCGCCGCCAGCCAGCAGGCCACAGGCGCGGCGACCCGCTCGGAGGCGTGGGCGGCGACGCCGGCCAGCCCGAGCACGGCGTCGAACTGGTCCGCGGTCGGCGGCTCGGTGCCAAGCTTGGCGGCATAGGCCGAGATCCAGTCGGTGGCGTTCATGGGCGCGGGACGGGCCGGATTTATCGGCCGCGCGGGGGGACTCTAGCGCGACCGAGATCCGGCTTGTTGACAGAATGCCAACTCAGTCACCGCACGCTTCCCCGGCGCCCGCTGCCGAACCCGGCCGCAACCGCCGCACCCACGACCATGGAGGAAACCCGCATGAAGGTTCTCGACGGCAAGGTCGCGATCGTCACCGGCTCGGCCCGGGGAATCGGCCGAGCCACGGCCGAGCTGCTCTCCGAGCACGGTGCGCGGGTGCTGATCAACGACCTCGACGGCGAGGTCGCCGAGCAGACCGCGGGTGAGATCGCGGGCGAGACGCTGGTGTTCGCCGGCGATCTGACCAGGGAAGGAGTCTGTGACCGACTCGTCGAGACGGTGATCGGTGAGTGGGGCAAGGTCGACATTCTGGTCAACAACGCCGGCTACACGCTCGACGCGCCGCTGCACAAGATGAGCGACGAGTGGTACCAGCGGATGCTTGACATCCACGCCGTCGTGCCCTTTCGCCTCTGCCGGGCCGTCGCTCCGTACATGCGCGAGCCGGCCAAGCGCGAGCGCGACGAGGGCGTGGAGGTGTTCCGCAAGATCGTCAACGTCTCGTCGGTCTCAGGCGCGAAGGGCAACGCCGGCCAGGCCAACTACTCGGCCGCCAAGGCGGCCGTGATCGGCCTGACCAAGACGCTGGCCAAGGAGTGGGGGCAGTTCAAGATCAACGTCAACGCGGTGGCGTTCGGGTTCATCGAGACGCGGCTGACGGCCGCCAAGGATGAGTCGAACGTCAGCGAGATCAGCGGCGAGGTCGTGCAGCTGGGCATCCCCGAGCAGCTCCGCAGCCTGGCTCGGATGATGATCCCGCTCGGGCGCTCGGGCACGCCCGAAGAAGCTGCCGGCGGCATCTTCTTCCTCTGCTCCCCGTGGTCGAACTACGTGACCGGACAGGTCCTGAACATCACCGGCGGCTCGTTCGGCGGGATGACCAGCTGAGCGGGCCGGCCGGCCGGCCGGGCGGGCTGAGCGATCCGGGCGCGCGCCGGGCTCAGCCGGTCCGGAGGCTCAGCGGTCCGGGAGATGGCCGGGTAGGCGTAGGTTCGGTTCAGCGCCGAGGGCAGCGGTCCGTACAGCCGCAGCGTGACCTCGAACGTCCCCGCGCGCGTTATTGGCGCTACGCCAACTGTGGTACGTTGGCGCCAATGGCCACCACCCCGGCCCCCCGGTGGCAGCGCCTCGACCACGACGAGCGGCGCCGCCAGATCCTCGCGTGTGCCCGGCGCCTCTTTTCCGAGCGCCACTACGCCGCAGTCTCGACCTCGGAGATCGCGCGGGAGGCCGGGGTCGCCCGTGGGCTGTTGCATCACTACTTCCGCACCAAGCGCGAGCTCTATCTTGAGGTCGTGCGCGCGCTCGTGAGGGTTCCCTCGCATCCGGTCCCGGAGGCCGACGACGGCCGCACGGTCGAGGAGCAGATCGAGGACAGCGTCGGCCGCTGGCTCGAGACGCTGAGGCGCAACCGTGGCACCTGGCTCGCGGCCAACGGCGCTCAGGGCCTCGGTCGCGATCCCGAGGTCGAGGCGATCCTCGAGCAGGCGCGCGAGCACGCGATCGACAGCCTGATCGTGGCCATCCGCCCCGGCGACCCCGCCACCGCGCCGCCGGAGCTGCGCGCGGTGCTCCGCGCCTACTCCGGGTTCGCCGAGGCCGCCAGCCTCGAGTGGCTCGAGCGCCGCCGGCTCACCCGCGAGCAGGCGCACGCGCTCGTCGTCCAGGGCTTCTTCAGCATCGTCCGTGACGCGCTGCCCGCGGTGGAGCGGCTTGCTCCCCAACCCGGTCGCGCATCGAATGGCAATCGAAAGATCAACCACGTGAGAAAGGCGGTCCAGTGATGGCAACGACGATCACAGAGAAACAGAACGGCGGCTCGGCCGGCTCGGCCGAGGAGATCGAGGTCTTCAACCCGGCCACCGGCAAGCTGGTAACCACGCTTCCGGCCTGCAGTCCCGAGCAGGTCGTGGAGATGGTTGCCCGCGCCCGCCGCGCGCAGGTCGCCTGGCACGAGCTCGGGTTCGAGGGTCGCGGGAAGATCCTGCGGCGCGCGCAGAAGTGGCTGCTCGATAACAGCGACCGAGTACTCGACACGGTGGTCTCCGAGACGGGCAAGACGCGGGAGGACGTGGCGGTCGCCGAGCTCGGCTACATGTGCGCGGCGTTCGGGTTCTGGGCCAAGAAGGCGCCGAAATACCTCGCCGAGGAGAAGCTCCGGTCGAGTTCTCCGTTCCTGATCGGCCGCAAGCTGATGGTCCGCTACGAGCCCGTGGGGGTCGCCGGGATCATCGGGCCGTGGAACTACCCGCTGTCCAACAGCGTCGGCGACGCGATCCCGGCGCTCGCGGCCGGCAACTCGGTGATCGTCAAGCCATCGAGCGTGACCCCGCTCAGCTCCCTGCTGATGGAGGAGGGACTGCGCGAATGCGGCATCCCGGACGGGGTGTTCCAGGTCCTCGTCGGCCGTGGACCGATCGGGCTGACGCTGATCGACGAGGTCGACTTCGTCATGTTCACCGGCTCGACGGAGACCGGCAAGACGGTGATGGAGCGCGCCGCCAAGACACTCACGCCCGTCTCACTCGAGCTCGGCGGCAAGGACCCGCTGATCGTGCTCGCCGACGCCAACCTCGAGCGCGCGGCCAACTCGGCCGTGTACTGGTCGATGCAGAACGCGGGTCAGACCTGCATCTCGGTCGAGCGCGTGTACGTCGAGGAGCCGGTCTACGACCAGTTCGTCTCGCTCGTCACCGACCGCGTGCGCAGCCTGCGGCAGGGCGTTCCCGGAGGGTTCGGCAGCGTCGAGGTCGGCTCGTTCATCAACCCTCCCCAGGCCGACATCGTTGAGGCTCACGTGGAGGACGCGGTCAAGAAGGGCGCCCGGGTCACGACCGGCGGAAAGCGCCTGGAGGCCGACGGCGCCTTCTTCCAGCCCACCGTGCTCACCGGCGTCGACCACTCCATGGAGTGCATGACCGAGGAGACCTTCGGCCCCACGCTCCCGGTCATGAAGGTCGCCGACGTCGAGGAGGCGATCACGCTCGCCAACGACAGCCCCTACGGCCTCCAGGCGTCGGTCTACACCCGGGACCTCGAGAAGGGTGAGGCGGTGGCTCGGCGGCTTCACGCCGGCACGGTCACGGTCAACGACACGGTCGCCAACTACAGCGCGCTCGAGGTACCCATGGGCGGCTGGAAGACCTCCGGCGTCGGCGTCCGCCACGGTGCCGACGGGATCCGTAAGTACGCCAAGCGCCAGACGATTCTGCTCACGCGCTTCGCCCTCAACAAGGAGCTGTATCAGTTCCCCTACGCCGCGTTCCGCAGCGAGCTGCTGGTCAAGTTCGTCAAGCTGCTCTACGGCCGCGGCGACCGGTCCTGAGGTGACGTGAGCGACATCTGCGCCGGGCCCGGGCCCGCGAGCCTCCGCGTGCACCGCGCGGAGGCTCGCGGCGTCGAGCTCGCGTACTTCCGCGAGGGTGCCGGGGGCTATCCGCTGCTGCTGCTCCACGGCTGGCCCGAGACGAAGCGGATCTGGTGGCGCAACATCGTTCCGCTGGCTGCGGCCGGGTTCGACGTCCTGGCCCCGGACCTCCGCGGCTTCGGCGACTCGGCGCTTGCCCCCGGCGGAGAGTACGACGCGGTCACGCACGCCCGCGACGTCGAGGCTCTCGCGCGCGAGGTGCTCGGACACGACGGCTGTGCGGTCTGCGCCGGCGACCTCGGTGGCGTGGTCGCGCAGGATCTGTCGCTGCGCTTCGAGGGCTTCATCGAGCGCCTGGTCCTGTTCAACACCATTGCTCCGATGCTGCCCGGCTCCCCGTCGCCGCTCTCACCCGAGGTGCGCATGGCGGGCGACTATTTCAAGCGCCAGTCCCGCGAGGCCGACGGTCTCGCCGCCGAGCTCGACACAGCGGCCAAGCGCCGAGGCTACGTCGCCCAGATGTACGGCCCGCGCTACTGGGCCGCTCCCGGGACCTTCGACCCCGAGTCGGTCTACTTCATGACCGAACCGTTCGCCGATGCCGACTCGTTCCGCGCCTCGATCGCCAACTACGAGTACTACGGCGGCCCCAGGACCGCCGCTGAGCCGCCGCGCCTGATCGAGCGCAACCCCACGCCCACGCTGATCCTCTACGGCCCCGAGGACCACGTCATCCCACGCGATTACCCCTCCCGGATGGAGGCCGTCTTCCCCGAGCGCGTCGGCCCGTTCACGATCCCCGGCGCCGGCCACTTCCTGCAGTGAGAGGCCGCGGACGTGCTCAACCAGGCCGTGCGCTACTTCTGCCTCGATCTGCTGAGGAGCCGGCCGCCCGCTCAGACCTCCACGTAGAGGGCTGCCGCCGGAGATGAACAGCGTCTTGCCCTCCAGCGGGCCGCTCATAGCCCGAGCGTCTTCGAGATGATCTCGCGCTGGACCTCGCTCGTCCCGCCGTAGATGGTGGTGACGACGGCGATGCGGACCTGGCGCTCCATGTCGTACTCGCAGGCGTACCCGTAGCCGCCCATCATCTGCATCCCCTCGAGCGTCGCCTGCTTGGCGATCTCGGTCGCCTTCAGCTTCGCCATCGACGCCTCACGCGGGAGCAGGCGCCCGGGATCCACGTCCACCTTCTGGGCCACACCGTAGACGAGCTCGCGGGCGCATTCGATCTCCGTGGCGAGATCGGCCAGCCGATGCCTCAGCACCTGGAAGCTGCCGATCGGGCGACCGAACTGCTTGCGCTCCTTGACGTACGCGAGCACGTCGTCGAACGCGCGCTGCGCCATTCCCAGCGCCTGGGCGGCGATGATCAGACGCTCGTTGTTGAGCCCCGCCATCAGCTGCATCCAGGCCTGGTCGACCTGCCCCAGCACGCGCTCCTGGGGCACGTAGCAGTCGGTGAAGAACACGTCGTTGACCTCGCGACCGCCCATCGTGTCGATGCCGCGGACCTCGAGCCCCTCGGAACCGGTGGGCACCGAGATCATCGACATGCCCTCGTGCTTGTTGCCCGTGCGGTCGGTGCGGCAGACGAGCAGGATGTGGTCGGCCGCGTGTGCCGCGGTGATCCAGGTCTTCTGGCCGTTGATCACGAAGCCGCCGTTGGAGCGCTCCGCCTTGCAGGACAGGTTGCCCACGTCCGAGCCCGCCTCCGGTTCGGACATCGCGATCGCCTCGACCCGGCCGCGTGCGACGCCGCCCATGATCTCCTGCTTCTGCTCCTCGGTGCCGAAGCGCCCGAAGGCGCCGGCCGTGATCATGCTCACGGAGAAGAATCCCATCGGGATCATCCCGCGGGCGAACTCCTCGCACAGCAGGCACATGTCGACTGCGCCGCCCCCGGTGCCGCCATAGGCCTCGGGGATCGCGACTCCGAGCCAGCCGAGGTCGGCGATGCGCTCGTACAGCTCCTGGTTGTGCGGCTCGTTCCCATTCTCGGTGAGCGCGTCGCGTTGCTCACGCGTGCCGCACTCGCGCTTGGCGAAATCGCGGATCGACTCGACGAACGCGCGCTGCTCGTCGGTGAGGTCCTCGGTGATCATGGCTCTCCCAGTCTGTCGTCGTCTCAGCACTTGGCATTGTGCCAATAAGGCGCGCGAATGGAGCCTCGGGCGAGCTGCTGCCCTGACCGACGTCGCTAGCGATCCTCGTCGACCAGCAACGCCAGGGTCGGGCACGCGTCCGCAGCCTTGCGGGCCAGGCCCAGCAGCTCGCGCGGGATCTCGGCCTCGTCGATGATCGGGTACCCCCAGTCGTCGAGGCGGATCAGCTCCGGCAGGAGCTCCGCGCACAGGCCATGCGCTTCGCACATGATCGGGTTCACCCGCAGCCGCGAGGCCATCAGCCGGCCTCCATCAGGGCGTGGCGGACGTCGGGCGCCGGCCCCCCGAGCGGCAGCCCCACCGGGCGCGCGGTGCAGCGCTGGCTCTGGTGCCAGTCGATGTCCGCGGAGAACACCTCGAGCGCGCTCTCGATGAAGCGCGCGGCGCCGTTGGGGTGATGACAGGCGCCACGGCCCCGGACTTCGGAGGTCCACCGCAGCAACCGGTCACGCTCGCGGGCGTGGGCCACCCCCTCGGCCAGTCCCGCGGTGGCGTCGGCGATCGCCCGCAGCCCGAACACGCAGGGGCCGCATTGACCGGCGGACTCGTCGGCGAGGTAGCGAATCACGCGGGCGCTCTCGTGCAGTCCGCAGGCGCTCTCGCCGAGCGCGATCAGCACCCCTGAGCCCAGCGAGCAGCCGACCGATCGCAGGTCCTCGCGTGACAGGCGCAGGCCCAGCGCTCGCGTGGCCTCGACCCAGGTCCCGAAGTAGCCGCCGACCAGCAGCGCCTGCAGCGGTTCGGTCGACCCTCCGGCCGCGGCCAGCAGATCGCTTATGGGGGTCCCGAAGGCCAGCTCGTAGACGCCCGGAGCCCGGACCGCGCCGGTGATCGTGACCAGCGCCGAACCGGGATCGGCGTCGGTCCCGATCTCGCGGAACCAGTTGGCTCCATAGCGCGCGATCAGCGCTGCCTGCGCCAGCGTCTCGGGATTCTGGACCAGCGTCGGGCGGCCCTGGTAGCCGCGCTCGTACGGGCGCGGCGGCACCAGGGTGGGCTTTGCCTGCCCGCCGTTGAGGAAGTGAATGACCGCGCTCTCCTCGCCGGCCACGTAGCGATCCGGACCGAGCGCGAACTTGAATGACACCGGGTCGCCGTCGCGCACGGCCAGGGCGCCCTCGATGCCGGCCAGAGACTCGTGTGCCCCCTCCCCGAGCTTGATGATCACCTCACGTGCGCCCACGGCTCCGGCCGCCAGCACCGCCCCGTCGAGGACCAGATGCGGCATCCGGGAGAGCAGCAGCTTGTCCTTGCCGCTCGCCGGCTCGGTCTCGCTGGCGTTGACGACCACTGCTGCCCGGCGCCGCTCGGCCACCGCGCGCAGCTTGCGGGCGGTCGGGAAGTCGGCGCCGCCACGGCCGCGAAGGCCGGCGAGATCGATCGCCTGGATCAACTCTGCGGGCTGGGTGCGGCGCAGGTCGCCGTGAACGCGCCGATGGTCGGCCAGCGTCATCGGGCTGCCGTCAGCATGCAGGCCGGCGAGCAGGCGCGGAAGTCCCTGCGGTCCGGTCATCCGCCACCTCCGGCCGGTGTCGCCGACAGGGTGCCGGTGACCGCACTGCCCTGCCCGGTGATGGTGAGGTTCGCGCGCAGGTCGAACGCCGAGCCGGATGCCCCGGCCACCCGGGCGAGGAACTGCTGGCCCTGGAGGGAGAGGATGCGCCCCTGCATCACCGACGGCAGCCCGGTCGCGGCCAGCACCACTTGGCTGCCGGTCATCGACAGCCCCCCGCCGTCGATCGGAGCGCCGGCGATCCGCACGCGAAGCTTCCCGTGGGCGCCGCCGGTGAGGCTGAGGACGAGGTCGACGATCGCGCCCCCGGGCTCGGCCGTCTGCGTGATCGTCCCCGCGAGCGCGGCTGAGAACGGGCCGCGGCGGGCGGCCGGAGCCGGAGCAGTCCTTGCGGCCGCGGCCGGCGCCCTCGCCGAGGCCGGCGTGAAGGACGACTTGACCAGCAGCGAGGCCGGCGTGCCCGCACGCCGAGCCCAGCCGCGCTGGAGCGGGCCCTGGAGCGCGAACACGGCGATCGCCAGCGGAGCCACGAGCGCCGCGGCCACGGCCGGAACGCGGACGCGCTCGAGCGATGGTGATCCCTGACCGATGCGGATCACCACCGCGATCACGACGGCCGCGGCGCAGGCCACCGTGAGCCCGAGCATCCACCAGACCTTGACGTCAGTGCCCGTGCCGAGACCGTGCAGAACGGCGACCGGCCAGCTCGCGTAGGCCAGCCAGTGCACCGCGCGCCACGTCTTGTAGCCGAGGCGGCGCCGCAGCAGGCTGGTGGCCACGAGCGCGACCAGCAGATCGAACGAGAGCGCCCCCAGCCCCATCCACAGCGGCCGGTAGACGCCGGCGAACGGGATGATCGAGTCGGTCAGCCGGATCGGGGCGAAGCTGTCGAGCACGCTGGTGATGATGTGCGCCACCAGCAGCACCAGCACCAGGAGGGACACGTCCCGATGCAGGGTGTCGATCGCGAACCGCGGCCACCGAGGCGCGACCGAGAAGCGGATCGATCCCAGCACGCCGAGCACCACACTGGCCGTGAGCAGCACCAGCGCCACCGCGCCCGTGCCGCGGGCGAGGTACCAGTAGGCGCTCGGCCCGACTGCCCCGAGCGGCGTCATGGCAGGTCGTCTCCCTCTGACGGCCAGCCCGCCAGGTGGCGGGCGGTCCCGTCCACCGCGACGAGGCGGCTGGGCAACCCGAGCGAGGTGAGCCACTCGACCGCTCGCTCGCCGCGCACGATCGACGCCGTGCTCGCGATGTTGGCGTCCAGGCATGACCCGGCGGCGACGCTGACAGTTCGCCACACGACCGGAGCCGGCCGGCCGGTGGAGGGATCGAGCAGATGGTGTGCGCCGCCCGGCTCAACCGTCGGCCAGCGCCTGACGGTCGTGCTGGATGTCGCCAGCCCGCCGGTGCGCAGCGTGATCGACTGGCCCGGCGCCTCGATCGGCGAGCGGTGGTCGTCGGTGACCCGCACGCTCCAGCCCTCGGCGGGCGGATCGCCGGCGACGGCCATGTCGCCCCCGAACGAGACCAGCACGCCGGATCCGACTGCGGCGTGGGCTGCCGCAGCGGCACGGTCCGCGGCGAGCGCCTTCGCGGTCGCGCCGAGGTCGAGGCGGACGCCGCGTCCGATCCGGATCGTGCCGGCCTCGCGATCCAGGTGCACGGTGCGCCAGCCGGGGACGGCGGCGAACGAGACCCGGCTCGGCGCCACGGTGCCGGGTGAGCGGGCGCCGACCGACGCGAAGTCCCGGTCGTAGCCGAGCGCGATCAGTGCCTCGCCGATGGTCGGATCGACGTCGCCGTCGGTCAAGCGGGCAGCGCGCAGGGCAGCATCGACGGCATCGAGCAGCAACGGGCTGGCCGCCACCGTCGACCCGGCGGCCGCGTTCAGCTCCATCAGCTCCGAGTCCTCGCGGAAGCGGCTGCAGGTCCGGTCGAATTCGGACACCGTGCGCTGCACCTGCGCGCGGGCGCCGGGCAGGGCCGCGGACTCAGCGGCCGCGATCACTGCCGTTCCCCCGAATGCGGCAAACCGGTCCGTGGCGACCGACCCGCTCATGCGGACGGTGCCGATGGCATCACGAGCCTCCGGACACCACCGGCGCCGGCGCGGCAGCCTGCGGCGCCGATTGGGCAGGCGCGGCCTGCGACGGGTCGGGCGTGACTGGCGCGGCCTGCGATTGATCGGCCGGCGCCTGTGATTGACCGGTGGGCGCACTCGGAGCCTGGCCGGGGCTCTGCAGGCCGAGATCGCCGGGGCTGGCCAGGGGCGGCAGCTGCTGGCTCGATACGCTCGAGCTCGAGCTCGGCGCGGGCGTGACGCCGCTGCTCCTGGCCTGCCCGGTGGTCCCGATCGTGCGCCCGGGAGCAGCGGATGCCGCCAGCCACGCGAGGCCGGCGGTCAGGCCGGCGGCGCCCACGGCTACCAGCTTGCGCGTGTTCCCGACTCTCGAGATGGCAGCGTCGCGGTGGAGCTTGGCCAGGGCTGGGTCGCGCCGTCCGAGGCCTGGGCGTTTGTCGCCGATCATGACCCAGAGTATGCGGCTCGAGGGTAAGAGCAGAGTGAGAATCCGGATGAGAATCCGCCTATGTGGGACGGCGGGCTTGTCTCTCTCCGACTGCCTCCGAGCCCGCTTGGGAAGTGGTCAAGCCTCCGGTAGAACGATGGTGAACGCCGGCCCGTCGACCTCGATGCGACCGCCGTGGCGCTCTGCGATCGCCGCCGCGATCGACAGACCCAGGCCGGATCCCGGCCGCCCGGAGGTGTCGGGGCCCCGCCAGAACCGTTCGAACAGGCGCTCCCGTCCGGCCGGGTCCGGGCCACTGCCCTGATCACGGACGGTGAGCAGCGCCTGGCCCTCGGCAGCACGCAGCGCGACCGTCACCTCGCCCTCCGGCGGACCGTGCACGAGCGCATTCTCGATCAGGTTCGTGACCGCACGGCGAAGCTCGTCCTCGTCGCCTCGCACGCGGACCGGGACGGTCTCGGCGAGGCTGACCCGGTCACGGTCGCGGTCCCCGTGGCCGGTCCCGGCTCCGACGGTCGCCTCAGCCGCGACGACGTCCCCGACCAGGGCGGCCAGGTCCACCACGTTCTGCTCCTGGGCCGGGACGGCGGCGCGCTCGAGCACCAGCAGGTCGTCGACCAGGCGCGCGAGCCGGCTCGCATCCCGGCGCAGGTCGGCGAGCACCTCGGCGTCGGCGCCGTGACGAGCGGCGTACTCCACGTTGCCCAGCAGCGTCGTCACCGGCGTGCGCAGCTCGTGCGAGGCGTCGGCGAGGAACCGCCGCTCTCCGGCGCGGGCCTGCTCGAGTGACGCGAGCATGCGGTTCAGCACCCCGGTCAGCTCACCGACCTCGTCGTCGGCGCCGGCCGCCGGCAGGCGCCGGGTCGGGTCCGCCGTGCGCTCGATCTCTCCGGCGGCGTCGACGAGCCGGCTCAGCGGCCGCAGGCTGCGTCGAGTGAGCACGGCAGCGGCGAGCGCCGCCAGCAGCGCCACCACGGCACCGCTGAGCACGAGCACGAACCCCAGCCGCCCGATCGTGTCGGGGATGTCAGAGGTATCCGACGCGACCAGCACCGCCCCGCCGGCGGCCGGGCCACCGGCATCGGCGATCGGCGCGGCATACACGCGGAACGGCCGTCCGCCGCTACGGATGTCCTCGAAGCCGGTCCGTCCGGCGACGCGCGCCTGGCGGGCCAGCGAGTCCTCCGGGAGCAGACGCGCTCCGAGCGTCTCCGATCGAGCCAGGATGCGCCCACGCGCGTCGATCACCTCGACCGCGATCTGCCGTCCGGAGACCGGGCTCTCGAGCGCACCCGGCCCGGTCAGCACGGCAGGCGCCGAGACGGCCAGCTGGGCCACTTCCTCTGCCCGCTGGCGCAGCGCCCGGTCCAGGGAGGCCCGCAGTTCATGGTTGACCAGCGTCACGGCCGCGATGCCGAGCAGGACGACCGCAGCCAGGATCGAGATCGCCGCTGCGGCCACGAGCCGGGCACGGAGCGTACGGGGGATCGGGATCAGCCCTCGACCCATGGCCACGGGGTCATCGGCCCGTTTGGACGCCGGGTCATTTGCCGCGGTTGGCTGTTATGGCCATCAACGGCCGCCGGGACATGCCAACTCGAGCCAATACACCACATTGTGTGAGCCATCCCAAACGCGGGTGCTGCTGGTCGAGGATGACCGATCCACCAAAGCTTCGTCAGCTGACGAGGAGGCCGAAGCGCTGCTGAGAACCCGCTGAGGAGTCCGGTGCTCACGCCCGCAGCGCGAACCCTGCTCCTCTGACCGTGCGGATCAGCGGCGGGTTACCCAGCTTTCTCCGCAGCCGGGTGACGTACCGATCGACCACGTTCGGCTCCGCGGCACCGCCCCAGATCTCGTCGATCGCACGCTCGCGCGTGACCGTGCGGCCGGACTCGCGCAGCAGCAGCTCGAGCAGCGTGACCTCCCGGCCCGTCAGCCCGATCGTGCGCCCCGAGCGGGTGGCCGTCCGTCGCTCAGCGTCGAGCACCAGATCCGAGTAGGACAGCAGCGCCGAGGAATCCGTCCCGCGCCTGGTCAGGGCCCGCACCCGCGCGATCAGCTCCTCGACCGCGAACGGCTTGACCAGATAGTCGTCGGCGCCCGCCTCCAGACCCGCCACACGGTCGGGCACGGCGTCGCGCGCGGTCAGCATCAGGATCGGCGTGGCCAGGCCCTTGGCGCGCAGCCGGCGACAGACCGCGAGCCCGTCGAGCAGCGGCATCGCCACGTCGAGCACGATCACGTCCGGGGCCGAGCGCTCCGCCGCCACCAGCGCCGCGCCGCCGTCGCCGGCGACGCTGACGCGAAACCCCTCGGCGCTGAGCGTCCGTTCGAGCATCCGCCGCAGCGGCGGGTCGTCGTCGACCACCAGCACGCGCTCTCCGGGAGCGCGCGTCATCCACCGGCGACGTCGCGGCGCAGGAAGACGAGACAGGCGGCGGCCAGAGCCGGCACCCCGTAGAGCGCGCAGACCCAGGCCGCGCGGATGATCGGCGCCCAGTCGATCGGCGTGCGGAGCAGGCCCTGCCAGGCGTTGAACTGGGTGCTCAGCAGGTAGGGCTGCAGACCGGTCAGCCCCGGCAGGATGCCGATCAGCTGAATCAGCAGCGAGAACATCAGCGTGCCCACCACCGCCGCGGCACTGTTGCGGGTGATCGTGGAGAGCAGCAGCCCGATGCAGACGATCGAGAGGATCGGGATCAGGTACACGAGCAGGCTCGTGTAGACGAGCCCGAGCGCCTTGGGGGCCGAGACGACGGTTCCCGAGAGGCTCTGGAGCGGATTGAACCCGGACTGGATGCAGCCGGCGATCACCGCCACGGTCCCGCTGAGGAGGATCGCGGCGATCCCGTACGTGGCCGCGGTGAGCGCCTTGCCGGCGAAGATCTGCCAGCGCTCCAGCGAGCGGGTCAGGATCGTCTTCAGGGTGCCGTTGTGGTCCTCGGAGGCGAAGATGTCACCGGCCACCAGGGCCGTGATCAGCGGGAACATCCAGATCGCGCCGAACAGCAGGATAACCAGCGGGATCGCCAGCCCGCTGCGGCTGATGTAGCTCCCGAAGGGGACGTCCTCGGGTCCGCGATGACGGAAATGGGTGGCGATCACGAACAGGATCGGCACGATCACCGCGGCGCCGAGGCCGAGGTAGGTTCGCTTCTGATAGCGGAGCTTTCGCAGCTCCCACCGGTAGACAGTCAGGACCCCCGGGCTCACTGTGCGACCTCGGCCAGGGGGCCGTCGGGCGTCACGGCGGCGGTGCCCTCGGTGAGCGAGAAGAACAGATCCTCGAGCGTCACCGTCTGCGGCGCCAACGCATGAATCAGAGCGCCCGCCTCGACCAGCGCCTGCGAGAGCTCCGCCACCGCGGGCTCGTCGGCGGTGAAGCAGATGTGCCCGTGCTCGATGCGCACCTCGGAGATCCCCGGTTGCGCCCGGCAGATCGCGATCGCGCGCTCGTCGTCGGTGGTGGCAAGGCGGTAGACCGCGCCGGCGCCGCGCTTGAGCTCCGAGATCAGCCCCTCGTACACGATCCGCCCCGAGCGCACGATCGCCACCCGGTTGCACAGCTCCTCCACCTCGGCCAGCAGGTGGCTCGAGAGCACGACCGTCATGCCGTGGTCGGCGAGCCGGCGGATCAGCAGCCGCATGTCGCGCATGCCGGCGGGATCGAGCCCGGTCGCCGGCTCGTCGAGCAGCAGCAGCTTGGGCGAGCGCAGCAGCGCGCCGGCGATGCCGAGGCGCTGGCGCATACCGTGGGAATAGCCGCCCACGCGGTCCCCGGCCCGGTCGGCCAGCTCGACGGTGTGCAGCGCCTCATCGATCCGCTCGCTCGCGCCGGCGCCGTCGAATGCGGCCAGCAGCTCGAGGTTGCGTCTCCCCGTCATGTAGGGGTAGAACGTCGGCGCCTCGACGAACCCGGCCACGCCCTCCAGCGCATGCACGGTCTCGATCGGATTGCGGCCGAACAGCCTCACGGTCCCCGCGGTCGGCGTGATCAGGCCGAGCATCATCCGCAGCGAGGTCGTCTTGCCCGCCCCGTTGGGCCCAAGGTAGCCGTAGACGTCGCCCTCGTTGATCGTGATGTCGACGCCGTCAACGGCCCGCAGCTGGCCGTACTCCTTGACCAGTCCGCGGACCTCAACGGGAACAGCACCCGGAGGGCTCAAGCGCTACAACTCCCGCGCCGCTGCTTCTGCGGCCGGCGGCGGCACCGAGCCGAGCACCGTGTAGGCGACGCCTCCGCGCGTGAACCGGACCACGGTCCCGAGCGCGGTATCAAGCTCCTGACCGGTGGCGCGGTTGATCGACACGGTCGGCAGGTTGAGGCCGGCATGGTCGCCCTTCGCGGCCGGGATGGAAGCCTTGGCCGAGCCGGCCGGCTGCTCGATGACCGCGATGCCACCCAGGTTCTGGCCGTAGGTGACGAGCGCCGCCGGGCTCCCGCTCCAGTCGAGCAGGCGCACCGACTGGCGGGGCAGGCCGACCAGCGTGCTCGGGGCGACGAGCGCGAAGTGCAGGTGCTGGGACACGGCCGCCACGCCGGTCACGCCGGCGTACTTGCGGTGGGCGGGCGAGGCCGCCTGCTTCGCCTTCGAATTGGCGCTGTCGGCCCCGGCCGGCACCGAGATGTTCACGACCTTCGCGCCGCTAAGCGGTTTGACCACCAAGTCAGAGGCGAGCACGGCGCCGAAGGAGATGTCGGTCACCTTCAACTCGATCACCGGCGTGGTGCTGCCCCGCGCGTAGATGGCAAACCGGAGCGGGACGCCGTGCGTGGCGTCCCAGGCGAGCTCGCCGGCGGCGAGCAGACCGCCGTCGTGCTTGGGCGAGATCCGGACGGTGTACGCGGGCTCCCCGGCGACATCGCTGGGGATCGCCCCGGAGACGTTGGCGTGCCCCATCAGGCGGTTCAGGTCCGACTCGATCGCCGCCACCGTGGGCAGTGCGTGGTCGGCGGGCTTGGACCTCGCGCCGGTGCCCATCTTGGCGCCGTCAGCCGGGACCTTGCCCCGGTAGACGGTGTTCGCCATCGGGTCGTAGACCCAGAACGAGCCGTTGTTGACCACGACCTGCGCATCGCCGTGGTCGGACTGCAGCTCGAGGCGGAGACGATGGTTGACCGGGTCGAGCCACAGGCGCCCCGAGGCACCGGAGATGATCGGGTCAGAGCCCTGGATGCTCGAGGAGTCGATCAGGTGGTTGGCGAACGTCACCCGAGCGGTGATCCCGGTGATCGCGGGAGCCCCGAGACCGTTGTGGATCGCCTGCGCCAGCGGCTCGGGTTTGGGCGTCGGAGCGTTCCCGGACGCTGCGACCGCGATCGCCGTCCCGCCGCCGACGATCACGAGCGATGCCGCGATCAGGGCCAGCAGACGGCGAGTGGAGACTGTGCGCAGGTGTTTCATACGACTCCGCCTTTCTCAGGAACTGCGACCAAGATAGGCGAGAACCCTGAAACAACTCTGACAGATGGGGCTTGTGGGCTCGGCGTGTGGCG
The DNA here is from genome assembly GCA_017882465.1 of Solirubrobacteraceae bacterium. Taxonomy (GTDB): domain Bacteria; phylum Actinomycetota; class Thermoleophilia; order Solirubrobacterales; family Solirubrobacteraceae; genus Palsa-465. Next base: position 4,763 of record JADGPN010000002.1, on the reverse strand, counting down.
GGGCCGGCGTGTGCAACCATCGAACACGAGCATGAGCGTCTCGGCCGCCCGCCTTCCCCCCGGTCCTCGCCTTCCGCGGCTCGTCCAGACCGCCGGCTTCGTGCTCGCCGGTCCTCGCTTCCTCGAGGCCTGCCGGCGCCGGTACGGCAATGCGGTCACGTTCAGCACCGTATTCGACTCGAGCTTCGTCATGGTGTTCGACCCGGGCCTCGTCAAGGAGGTCTTCCAGGGATCCAGCGCCCAGCTTCATGCCGGTGAGGCCAACGCGCTGCTCGGCCCGGTGCTCGGCGAGCGCTCGGTCCTGCTGCTCGACGAGGACGAGCATCTCCGGCACCGGCGCCTGATGCTGCCGCCGTTTCACGGTCGCCGGATGCAGGCCTACGAGCAGGTGATCCGTGCCGCGACCGACACCGAGATCGACTCCTGGCCCGTGGGCGAGCAGTTCGCGCTGCTGCCGACGATGCAGTCACTCACGCTGCGCGCGATCCTGCGCGCGGTCTTCGGCTACGCGACCGGTCCCGCCGAGGCCGAGCTTCGGCGCCGGCTGCGAGCGATGGTGGAGCCGCTGGCCCGGCCGCGCCGGTTGCTGCTGCTGTCCGCGGTCAGGTCCCGGGATCGTGGCGCGGTGCTGCGGTTCGAGGCCCAGCGGCGCGCCGTGGACGAGATCCTCTACGCCGAGATCGCGCGGCGCCGAGGCGAGCCCGACCTCGAACAGCGCGACGATGTGTTCTCGGCGCTGCTGCTGGCCGAGGACGAGCGGGGCGATCGCCTGACCGACAAGGAGGTCCGCGACGAGCTCGTGACGCTCCTGCTGGCCGGCCACGAGACCACCGCCACCGGACTGGCATGGACGTTCGACCTGCTGCTGCACAACGCGTCGGTCCTGCGGCGGACGCACGACGCGATCGAGGCCGGCAACGACGACTATCTGGACGCGGTCGTCAAGGAGGCGCTGCGAATCCGTCCGGTGATTCCCGGCGTCGGGCGCGTGGTCAGCGGCGGCGATTTCCACTTCGGCGGCTATGTGATTCCGCCCGGGGTGGAGATCAACCCGTCGATCCGGACGATCCACCGGCGCACCGACCTGTATCCCGATCCCAGGGCTTTCCGCCCGGAGCGCTTCCTCGGCCCCGGCGCTCCTGACACCTACACCTGGCTCCCGTTCGGCGGCGGCACCCGCCGGTGCCTCGGCGCCAGCTTCGCGCTGATGGAGATGCGCGTGGTCCTCCGCCGGGTGCTCGAGCGGGTGCGACTGCGCCCCGCCGATGCGACGCCCGAGAAGGTGCAGTTCCGCGCCATCACGCTGGCGCCGCGCCGGGGCGTGCGCGTGCTCCAGGACCGGCCGCCGTCCGCGGCCGTCGCCGAGCCCGTACCCGCCTGACGCACCGGCTCACATCGTGGGTGTGGCGCGGTCCACACCTTGGGTCCCTGGGAACGGGTCGGGTTCTCGATCACAGTGCAGACAACGCACGAACGGCGACCGAATCGAGGCTCAGATGCCCTTCGAGCACGGCAAGGCGACCGACGTCGTCAAGCGCTCCGGGACCCTCGTCGACTGGTCGCTGAACGCCGGCAGCGTCGGCGGTCAGGTCCAGCTCCGAATCCTGCGCCCGGTCGGTCACGGGAAGCTCAAGGCAGTCCACTCCAGCGCCCTGGAGACCGTGACCGTGGCCGGACTGAACACCTTCTCCGCGCACATCAAGGTCAAGCGCGGTGACGTGCTCGCGCTGAGCAACGACTCGAGCGGCCTCTATATGCAGAGCGCCCCGGCCAGCCAATACGTCCGCCACTTCAGCAGCACCCTGTCAGACGGCACGACCGGCAGGCCGAACCAGGTCACCCCGCAGCTTCACCTGCTGCTGAGCGCCGTCGTCCACGTCTGACCCGCCGCCGCTCGCCGGCGAATCTCGAGCCCCGCGCCCTCGGAGGACGCGGGGCTCGCCAGCGTCTGAGCCGCTCCGACGCGCGGGGCGGCCCCGCCGCGGCCGGGCCGCTACCGCTGTCCCGCCGCGTAGCGCAGGATGGAGAGGTCGGTGAGCCACTCCACCGGGGCTCGGTCATCGGTGTAGACCGACCCCCCGGAGAGCGCCGGCCCGAGCCGGCCGGCGACCTGAGGCGAGAGCGCCGCCAGGCTCGACGGAAGCGAACGCCCCGCCGCCACCAGACGCGCCGGCGACAACGGCGCGTCGCTGGCCGCGACCAGCGTGTTCGTCTGGCTGACCGGGTCGCGCCGGACGAAGCCGAAGTCCGACCGCAGCGTCGCCGAGACCACCTTCTCCAGGCTGTCCGAGGCGGGCAGGTGCCCCACGTTCACGATCACCACGGCTCCCGGGCGCAGGTGGGCGCGGATGTCGGCGAAGAACTCCCTGGTGATCAGGTAGAAGGGGATGTAGGGCTGCCGGTAGGCATCGAGGACGATCGCGTCGTAGCGGGCGCCCGAGGCGGCCAGCCAGGGGCGCGCATCCGCGGTGTACAGATGGAGGTTCGGGCCGCGCAGGCCGAAGTAGCGCTTGCCGATCGTGCTCAGCTCCCCGTCGAGCTCCACGGCGTCGATCCGGGTGGCGGGGAAGTAGTGGCCGTAGGCGCGGGCGACCGTGCCGGCCGCGTCGCCGAGGATCGCGATCCGCCGCAGCCGGCCGACGGCCGCGGCCCGCGGCAGCACGAGCAGGTCGTCCCAATAACCGCCGGTCAGGTAGGTCCAGGGCCGGTACAGCGAATGGATGGCGACGCCCTCATTGAGCTGGAGCCAGCGCTCTCCATCGGCGAACTGCAGCACTCGCGCGTACTGGTACGGGGTCTCGTTCTCATAGATCACGCGGGCACCCGCCACGCCGGCGCCCACGGCGGCCGGCGGCACGACGAGCAGGCAGGCCATGGCCGCCGGCACGAGCAGGAAGCGACGTGAGCCGACCCACGGCGCAGCGACGAGAGCCAGCGACAGCGCGAACACCAGAAATGTCCTGTGCGTCCCGATCAGCGGAATCAGGAGCAGCGCGGCCAGAAAGGTGCCGAGCAGGGATCCGGCGGTCGAGATCGCGTACAGGCGACCGGTCACCGTTCCCGCATCGGCGACACGATCGAGCGACAGGCGGTTGGCATACGGCGCGACCGTGCCGAGCAGCATCACCGGAACCGCGACCAGCACCAGCACCGCCGCCAGCGACCCGACGAAACCGCCGACCGACAGCGACCCCAGCGCCCTGACCGAGAAGCTCAGAAACGGTCCGGAGACGAACGGGACCAGGGCCAGCAGCGCCGCGGCGACGAGCACGATCGCGCACAGGCCCTGGAGGTCGGCACGGCGGTCGGCCAGCCTTCCCCCGATCGCATAACCGGCCGAGAGCGCCACCAGCACAGTCGCGATCGTGTTCGCCCAGATGATCGTCGAGGCACCGAAGTACGGCGCCAGCAGCCGGGCCGCCGAGATCTCGGCTCCCAACGACGCCGCGCCGACCACGAATGCGATCGTGCGGATCACAGCGACCGGCACGACCTGCACCGTGGTTTCGGTGGCCTGCATTGCCGAAGGGTAGGGTCTGCCCGTGCTCCTGTACGAGTCGGGGATCTCGGGCAACTGCTACAAGGTCAGGCTGCTGTTCGCCCACCTCGGCGTGGCCTACGAGCGCCGCGAGGTCGACGTGTTCGACCGCTCGGACCGCGCTGCCATCCTCGGCGCGCTGAACCCCGCCCAGCGTGTGCCGACGCTGGTCCTCGGCGATGGCCGCGCGCTGGCCGAGTCGGGCGCGATCCTGCACTACTTCGCCGAGGGCACCCCCTACCTGCCCAGCGAGCGCTTCGAGCGGGCGCAGGTGCTGCAGTGGATGTTCTTCGAGCAGTACAGCCACGAGCCCAACATCGCGGTCGCCCGCTTCTGGGCCCACGCCGGGATCACGCCCGCGCCGGCCGAGGCCGAGGCCAAGCGCCGCGGCGGCGTCGCCGCGCTGGCAGCGATGAACGCGCATCTCGCGCGGCGGACCTTCTTTGTCGGCGAGCGCTACTGCATCGCCGATATCGCGCTCTACGCCTACACCCATGTGGCCGCCGAGGGAGGCTTCGACCTCGCTCCCTACGAGGCGGTGCGGGAGTGGGTCGAGCGGGTCAGGCGGCAGCCGGGACACATCCCGATCACCGCCTGACCGGTGCGATGCGTGCGCGTCCGCGTCCGCGATGAATGGCGGCGCGGACGAAACCAGCGAGCCCCGGGGCCCGCTCGTCACGTGAGAGTCAAGGGCCGGGTCAGCCGCGGTCAGACGTGGGCGATGATCGTTTCGGAGACTTGGGCTTGGCCCGGCCGCGAACCACCAGGCCCGGTAGCGGGATCGGCGAGAACTTGTCGGCCGCCGTACCGGCGAACAGGCGCGGCTCGGCCTTGGCCACGAGCGTGGCCAGCTCGTCGCGCTCGGACTCGGTGAGATTGCTGCTGCGTCCTCTGCCGCGCCGCACCAGCTGGATCAGCCGCCGGCGCTCGGACGGCTCGAGCTTGGTGAAGTGCTCCCGGGCCAGCAGCGCCACCTCGGCAAAGGCGAGCAGCTTCAGGACCGGGATCCGCTTCAGCCCGGGAACGTGGCCGGCGGTCTTGCTGATCGCGATGGTCAACAGGCCTCTCTGCATGCTGCCGAGTGTAGGGAGCCCCCGGCCCCGGCGACCTCGCACCGCCCGCCGGGTAGACCCTACTGAGGATGCTGAGCCGGAACGTTGAAGGCGGGACCTCAATCGCAATGTGCGGGGGTTCGACGGGCCGGAGATGGGCTCCGGCTGACCCC